>JAEINM010000110.1 GCA_016342385.1 Spirochaetaceae bacterium
ATGAAAAGGGGCAGACTGATTCAAATGAACGGGCAGTATAGGTTCCTCTCCCACGCGAATCCGATGAGCCGGAGTATTACTGCGGTCTTCTTCACTTAAATTGGCACCAACCTGTGCATGGAGCAGATATCGGTTATCGGTTCGGCCTAAATAGGGAGCGGTATGTTCCCCGACGATCAGTTCCAGTTTTTCCATAATGAGATGTGCCATTTCATCACCTCTGAAAGACTGGCCGAAGGTTTCTTCCAGACCTTCTCTTTTCAGTAGGAGATTCACACAATCGGCCAATCCGACAATGGCGAACATGGCCGTGAAGTTTTCTCTACTGATAAACCCTTCTTTTTGAAGAAATGATGTTTCAAAAAAGTGACTTTCTTCAACAATGAAGCGGATTCGTTTATCCATCATCGACAGCATCTTTGCAGCGACATCAGGTAAGAGTGCACTGAGAAACTGTTCCAGATTATCTGCCCTTTTGACGATTGTCCCGAGACGTAATCTAAGTAAAGTATAGGCGCCGCCCCCTATGGGCAAGGCATTATAACAGCTTACAATGGCATGATCTCCCACATCTTTCCGATATTTAACAATGTTACTGAAAGAGGGCTTCGAGGCTAAAAGACAAGCTTCAGCAGCTTTCATAGCAAAAGCATCGGTAGTTACCGACTGATCATAATGCAAAGTCATATTTGGCGTCGGGTTTTTCAGTTCAATAACAGCCTTGAGAATATGTCTACCCGCTTTAGTCTCATATGGCCCGATATCAGCATGACAAAATGAATCGACAATAGTTTTATCAATATGATTCAAAAACCGTTTGATCTTTATATAATCGTCCGATTCATTATCTGTGAGAAAAGGTTCAATCATCTGATCAAGATTTCCAATATAGACAGGAAATGATGTGATAGAAGGAACATGGTGATATAAAATCAGTAAACCGTCAAAAAGTTCATCAAGGTTCGCAGGGGGTTGTATTTCCAGAAAGTCACAACCCTTTTTTAAAAAAACAGAATAGTCCGGAACAATATATCTGGGCCGATAGGGTAAATACCCTTCATTCAAATCACAAATCATATCATTTGTTATATAGGCCATCTCATCATCTGTGTAATGAAGAACCTCTCTGGGATCAGGAAGTCTCTCTCCCACATTAGCAAGAGTATACATTTTCTGCTGATATGAAAGTGTCGACGATGTTGCAGTTGTAATAATATCATCTTTACTTGATTGCATTCTTGTATTTATCCTTTTCCTCGGATCAGTCTAAGCCGGTTTCTTTTTCTCAAATTATTTTTTAAAATAGTTGTTAAAAAAAAGCCAAGACAATACTTTGCCTTGGCTTTTGTTAATGGGATAATTATTTTAATCTGTTGGGAACAGTAGGTACTGAAATTTCACCAGATTTTACTTTGGTTTCATATTCTCCGACTGATTTTACGATAGCACTAGACAGATTTGGATTGTCATCAGGAATCCCTACTCCACTGTTACTCAGGTCAAACACAAGAACACCACCACCGGGGAACTCATCATTAATAACCATTTCAATAACATTATAGGCAGCAACATCTACACGTTTCATCATTGAAGTTAATATGGCAGATTTTTTGCCTTCATAAATTCCATCGGGGTACTGGTCTTTATCAACACCGATGGCCCAGACATCTTCACCATTAGATCGACGGTCTTTAGCTTCTTTAATCATACCATTTCCAGATCCTCCGGCAGCATGATAGATAACATAAGCACCCTGATCGAACATTTTTGCACCCAGAGTCTGACCGATTTGTGTATCTGAAAAACTTCCGGCATATTCGATAAGAACAGTCATCCCGGGATCAACCGCGGCAACACCGGCTTCGAAACCTGCTTCAAATTTCTGAATGAGATCAAAATCCATACCACCGATAAATCCTACAGTATCTTTTCCGGCATCCTGAGCTTTAAGAGCCGCGGCGACACCAACCAGAAACGATCCCTGTTCTTCAGCAAATACAGCATTGGCAACATTTGGCCTATCACCAACCACCATATCAATGATCAGATACTTCTGATCTGGGAAGTTGGCAGCAACTTCACTCATAGCTTCGGCAAAAAGGAAACCCGGTGCAATAATAATGTCTAATTCCTCATCAGAAAAGGTAGAAAGGTTTGGAATATAATCGGCATCCGATTCAGACTGAAGATATTTAGTTGCTACACCAAATTCTTTCTTCGCATCCAGAATTCCTTCCCAGGTTCCCTGGTTGAATGATTTATCATCTATTCCACCGATATCAGTAACAAGACCAACTGTAAATTGCGCTTCGTCCATTGGTGCTTCCTGCTGACCATTTGCAAAAGCAAAATTGGCAACCAGCATAAGTGCCAGTAAAGTGAATAATACTTTTTTCATTTTAACTCCTAATTCCTTTTTTCTATTGTGATAACATTTAATTTAGTACCACTCATTGGCGATGTCAAGTAAAATAAACAGATTGTCTGATTATCCGACAATGAGTTTACCAGCAACGAAGACTACATCAATGGTACTAGTTTCATTCTAGCATGGATATTCCCTTTTCAATAGGTGGAATTTTAAAAAAAACTGCCAGAGTCTGAGCCACATCGGCGAAAGTCCCGCGGATACCGAGATTTTCTGTATCCCCACCTTTTACATACATAAGAAGAGGGATGTATTCCCTTGTATGATCAGTTCCTTTAAATGTGGGATCACAACCATGATCCGCTGTGAGGATCATCAGATCACCATGGTTCATTTTATCAATAAAACCATTAATGCGACTGTCAACTCTACTGACCTCATCACAGTAGCCTTGAGGATCTCTGCGATGACCGTAGACCATATCCGTATCGACTAGATTGACAAAGATAAACTGATCTTTCTCACTGCTTTCGCCCAGAAGCTTATCTGTTCTGTCCATACAGTGGGGATTCCCCGAATCATGATAGCTGATATCAATTCCCTTCTCATCAAAAATTGAACCGATTTTTCCAACGGCAACAGTTTCAATCCCCTGTCGCTGCAGATGATCCAGGATTGTATCTCCCGGTAAAGCGATACTGTAATCATGTCTTTCTTTTGTTCTGAAAAACTCACCGGGTTTGCCGTCAAAAGGTCTGGCAATAACACGTCCCACATAATAATTGTCGCAGAGCTTCCTGGCGATCTCACACATCTCATACAATTTCTCAATGGGATAAATATCATTATGAGCACAGATCTGAAATACAGAATCTCCCGAAGTATAAACAATGGGAAAACCTGTTCGAAGGTGCTCTTCACCTAATTCTTTTATTATTTCAGTCCCCGATGCCGCTTTATTACCCAGCACACCTTTACAACCTGTGAGTTCAATAAAATCCTTAAGGAGTTTTTCCGGAAAAGAGGGATATTCTGCCGGAAAACCTGTAAAGGCATTTTCCAGCTGTAAACCCGCCAGCTCCCAATGTCCCGTGGTAGTATCCTTTCCCGGAGAAACCTCTTTCATGACACCAAAGGAAGCAGCGGGATTTTCAACAGGTTCACATCCGGGTAATACATTCCCTAAAAGCATTGAACAATTCCCCAGTCCCAATCTTTTCAGAGTCGGCCATTTGGGACCTGTCACGGATTCACATATATGTAGAGCTGTATTGGCTCCTTTATCTCCGAATGCCTGAGCATCAGGTAATTCTCCGATCCCGAAACTATCTATTACTATTACGGTAGCTTTCTTCACGTTCTTTTTCTCCTACAGACTCGACAAGGGCAATACTGGCACTAGCTCCGATTCTATCAGCACCGGCTTCAAGCATTTTTATAGCTGTTTCAAGATCACGAATGCCACCAGCTGCTTTAATTTTATGGGTAGGGAGAATATGTTCCATCAATTGGATATCTTCAATGGTGGCTCCCGAAGGCCCCATACCTGTCGATGTTTTAACATAAGGAGCTCCGGCTTTTTCTGAAAGTAAACAAGCTCGTGTTTTCTCATCATCAGTGAGGTAGCAGTTTTCCAGTATGACCTTGACACAAGCCTTTCCTGCTGCCTCGACAACAGCCCGGATATCCCTCTCCACATAGTCATCTTCATGGGCTTTCAGCATTCCGATATTAATAACCATATCGATCTCGTCGGCACCTTGTTCAACAGCCTGACGAGTTTCGGCAGCTTTAATTTCGGTTGTATTCGCTCCCAGAGGAAAACCGACAACGACACAGGTTCCGACCCCAGATCCTTTCAATTTTTCTGAAACCAGTTTTGTATAACAGGGATTCACGCAGACTGATGCAAACTTGTATTCAAGAGCTTCTTTGCAGAGCTGCTCGACCTGATAGGGTTGGGCAGTGGCTTTTAATATAGTATGATCAATAGTGGAAGCAATAGCTTCTTTGGTCCATTTTTTCGACATATTTTTTTTCCCCCGATAACTAAGTATAAGACAGGATTGATTTAGTTTTCCAGATCTATATACCGCCTATTGTCTGATAATCTAACCATTAGGTATTTTCTGTCAAGATCCAAAGTGTCGGTTATGCTGCGAAATAATTCCTCTTTTATTAAATTGTGCTCCCCATAGAGATAAATGAGTGCTTTTTCAGCAATGTAGGGAACTTTCAATGAATTGAGATTCATGGATTTCATATCAAAAGTGCCTAAAACAGGTTCCGATATATTTCTGTAAAGTTCTGATTTCTCAATATGATTCTTTAAATTTTTCAGTTCCGCAGTCAAGGGAGCGGGATTCCCCGAAGCAGCCATCTCTCCCAGAGGCTTTAGAGTAAAAAATGTATATTCCTTACCTGGAAGATAATGGTGTTCGTCACAGCGAGTGCAGTAATCGGGTTCCCCTGAATCCTCTTTTTTCCTGTCTCCACCGATAATAATCAGAGGATCAAAGTAGAGAGCCGGGCATTCAACTCCATTAACGGTATAGTATCTGTATGTGTAAAATGAATCCATAATACAATCTGAGTGATCGCAATAGGCTGTCAGGGGAAAAACATCGCTGGCAGTTTCCAGAAGAAGTCCCGCTGTTGAGTTGAATATTTCTTTTCGGAAGTTCAGTATAAGAGTGGGATAGATAAATATAAGTCCCCTTCTTCCGGAAGCCTGTTTAATAACATAAGCGAGTCTTTCATCATAAAATGAAGCTTCATCAATAATCCAGGTTCCCACATGAGGATGATCCTCAATCAGTTTCTCAAGATCAAAGGAATTTTTTATATAGGCAATATTTGAACCGCATCGTTCATACCCGCCTCTGTAACCAAGTGCATCGGTTGGATATTCCTGAAAGCGCTGCTGGTCCAATATTGATCTGACAAAAAAGACATTTCTCCGATCTGCCCCTTCTGTTGTTGTCTTCTCAGAAAGAGATTCTGATTTGTTCAATACGACTCTGGAATCCCGCCAGACACGGGCAGAATATTCTGTTTTCCCCGAACCCATGGGACCGATAACCAGAATTCGGCGCCCCGGTCGGGTAAAATCAAAATGATTATATGAATGGTGAACAGTTACGGCGGGGAAACCAAGACTTTTTAGGAAATTGTCTGTTTCCCGATTATTATTTATTTCTAACAATGTGAATCTCCCGGAATATGAAGGTAGAGATTATTATCGGTCCTTCATAGTTATGTTTCAATAGCAAAGAATATTTTGCCTATATGAGAAAAAAGAATATACTATAAATATTATGATAACGAAAGAAATAATTAAAAGATTACCTAAAGTCGAACTCCATCATCATCTTGATGGAGCTGTGAGACCTTCGACAATTATTGAACTGGCCCGAAAGTATAAAGTCGTTCTACCGGAAACAGATCCTGTAGAACTTGCCGACTGGTTTCACCGGGGAGCAGATAGAAAGAATCTGGCGCTCTATCTGGAAGGATTCGGTGTTGTTCTTGAAATCATGCAGACAACAGAAGCCCTAACCAGAATTGCACGGGAGAATATAGAAGATTTAGCAGAACAAAATGTAGCCTACGCCGAAATCCGCTTTGCTCCGGAATTATGTGTTCAAAAGGGACTGAATCTGGAATCTGTCGTTGAAGCCGTTTTAGAGGGCTTGAAGGAGGGTGAAAAAAAGAGTGGTGTCGCTTTCGGTCTGATACTCTGTGCCATGAGAGATCGACAGAACTCTCTGGAAATAGCGGAACTGGCTGTTTCATTTCGAACAAGAGGTGTTGTCGGCTTTGATATAGCCGGGGATGAACATGGTCATCCACCTAAAAAACATCTGGAGGCATTTCACTACATTCAAAACAGGAATTTTAATATAACCATACATGCCGGAGAAGCCTTTGGAGTTGAATCTATATGGCAGAGTCTTCAGGTCTGCGGCGCCCATAGAATAGGTCATGGAACAAGATTGCTTGAAGATATGTCTATTAAAGGCACCCATATCGAGCGCATGGGAACTTTATCTCATTTTATAAGAGACAGAAGAATCCCTCTGGAAGTTTGCCTTTCTTCCAATGTACAGACCGGTGCTGTGGAATCAATCGACGCACATCCTTTCATTATTTTTTATAGAAATAATTTCAGAGTTCTTCTCTGTTCCGATAATCCCTTAATGAGCAATACGAACATTTCCAAAGAACACATAATCGCTGCAGAACACTATCACCTTGGTATAAGCGATTTTGAAAAACTGACCATTAATGCCATGAAATCCGCTTTTGCCCACTATGATGAAAGAGTCAGAATTATATATGATATTTTAAAGCCGGGATTTAAGAAAATTAAAGAAGAAATCCACCATATAGACTGAATAAATGAAAAAAAGACTGTTTCTGCAGTCTTTTTTAATCAACCAATCTAAGATATCGCCGAAAATTATTAAGTAAGTATAGTAAATTTCTAAGGATTAAAAAATGAGACTATTCAAATTACTTCTGGTATCTGCTGTTTTCAGTATTTTTTTTATCTCCTGTGCATCAGAACCCGAACCAGCCCCGATGGAGGTTGAAGAAGTTCAGGATCAGGGACCGAAGGAGCCTCTCCTTCACAGTCTTATTTCCGAAAACAATAATCAGGAATTATCAGAAATGTTCAATATGGACATGGATGTAAATGAAAAAGATTCCATGGGTAGAACAGCTCTCCATATTGCAGCTATTAAAGGAAATATTCAGATAGTAGATAGACTTCTCTTATACGGGGCGGAAATTGATGCCCTGGACAATGATGGGAAAACACCTTTAATCCTGGCTCTTGAGAATATTCAGTACAGTATTGCAGGAGTTCTTGTAAAGAATAAAGCCGATATATTTATCAAAGATAAAAGTGGTAAATCTGCTCTGGATTATTCCATAGAAAAGGGATTATCAGCAATGGGGCAGATAATTTCTCCAGAGAATATCAATTCACTGGACAATAATGGAAATGCCGTTATTCATATAGCCGCGGCGAAAGGTCTAAGCAGCCTTATTGACTTCCTGATAGAACGCGATGCTGATGTCAATAAAAGGAACCTTGAGGGGAATCTGGCACTGGATATCTCTTTGGGGAATAAGCTGGATCTGGAATTCGCAAAAATTTCTGCCGCATTGATTTCAGCAGGTTCAGCAAAAAGCAAGTATAAAGATTTTAATTATATTTATACCCCCTTTCAATTAAACGATTTTAATATCCGCGATGAGTATGGAAAAACGCCGCTGCATAAAGCGGCAGAACTGGGCCATGAAGGATTTGTCCGTTATTTTCTCCAAAAGGAAGCCAGTCTCGATGTCAGAGACAAACCGGGTAATACACCGCTCCATGAAGCGGTGAGGAGCGGATATATCAATATCGTTAAAATACTTCTAGAAGAGGGCGCTAATGTCAACGCTGAAGACTTTAATGAAAACACTCCTCTTCATGTTTCCCTGTCTGTTGAAAAAAACAGTGATATTGCGAAACTGCTGATTGAAAAAGGAGCTGATGTCAATAAAAAGAACAGTTTCGGAAATACTCCTCTTCACCTCACAGTCTCCCTTCAGGAATCTAAAGACATGGCTGAAATCTTAATCGAAAACGGTGCTTTTATCGATTCCAGAAATAAATCGGGGAATACACCCCTGATGCTTGCTGTCGACAAAGAACACAAGGATATTGCACTTTTACTCCTGGGTGAAGGAGCCGATATCTACGCTGTGAATATCGACCAGAAGACACCTGTAGAACTGGCTCTGGATAAAGGACAGGAAGTTATCAGCTGGCTAATAACACCAAATAATGTAAATAAAAGCGATAACAGCGGAAATACAATCCTTCACCTGGCGATTATACTGACGAAAGAGACTTCCGTAATAAGCCAGCTTCTAGCCATAGGAGCTATCCCTGACATTAGAAATATGCAGGGGAATACACCTCTTCATGAGGCTATAATATTAAGAGAATCGGAGAATAGTAAAACTCTGTTAGATGCGGGATCATCTCTGTATATTACAAATAATGCAGGTCAGTCTCCCCTCCTTCTTTCTTTTAAAAACGGTCCGGATTTTATCCGAGAGATTATGACTCCTCAATATATAAATCTTCCTGATTCTATGGATAATACGCCCTTGTTTTATGCTGTAAACTGGAGCACACCTGAAGTAGTCCAACTGTTAATTGCACTGGGAGCAAAGATAAATATAAGAAATATGAATGGTTCAACTCCTCTTCACGAAGTTGTACGTTCCGGATCAATGGAGAGTGCCGAAATTCTTATCGAGAATGGTGCCGATATGAGCGCGGTAGATTCTTCGGGAAATACAGCATTGCATGAAGTGGTTTTTTGGGATGCTCTTGATGTAGGAAACCTTCTGCTGGTAAAAGGGGCAGATATTGATGCAAAAAACAATGCAGGAAGCTGTTAATCTGGGTAGAGCATCAGTTGTTGATTTTTTCCTGAAGAGAGGAGCCAATATAAATGCAACAGACAAAACTGGAAAAACGCCAGTTTTTGATGCTGCCATTACGGGACATTATGATATAGTAACGCTGCTAATTGAAAATGGTGCATCACTTTCCAGAAGGGATGAAAAGGGAAATACAGTACTCCATGTAGCCCTAATCTCTGATAATAGAGAAATAGCAAAATTACTCATTAAAAATAACAGCGATATATTTGCCCTCAATAGAAATGGAGATTCTCCCTTATCCATAGCTCTGGTACAGGGTTCTGAAACTTTAAACTGGTTCATGACAGAAGATAATATAAATGCCGTCAATAATGACGGTATGACACCACTGCATTTCGCGGTAAAAAATAGATCCGGCAGAGAAGTCATTACTCAGTTAATTGAAAAAGGTGCTAATATCGAAATTAGAAATTCCTATGGTCAGACACCGGCAGAATATGCCCAGGAGCAGAAATACGCCGATGTATTGGATTTGTTGAAATAATGCAGAGGCGGGTCGCGGCCCGCCCGTACATTATTAATATCCGGCATTTATTATCCGGAATAAATAACCAGGCCCCGCTTAAGAATTAATCACTCCGCCGTTTGCGGCAATATCCTTCATAAATGAAGCCAGAACCTGAAGAGCTCCAGAATTGAAGCCACCTTCGGGAATAATAATATCCGCGTAGTTTTTTGTCGGCTCAATGAACTCGTAATGTCCGGGACGGACAACATTAAGATACTGATTGATAACAGATTCATGAGTTCTGCCGCGCTCTTCCACATCGCGCTGAAGTCGTCTTATGAACCGGATATCATCAGGCGTATCGACAAAGATTTTAAGATCCAGAAGATCTCGGATTCTCTTATCAGTTAAAACCATAATACCTTCAAGGATAATAACATTTTTAGGTTCGACCTCAATAGTTTCATCTTTCCGCTTATGATGTACAAAATCGTATTGGGGTACCTCAATCATCTGTCCGTTTTTAAGGGCTGTCAGATGATCTTTGAGGAGATCTGTATCAAATGCCTCGGGATGGTCAAAGTTGAAGGCTGTAATATTACTATTGGATATAAATTCTGCCGATTTATAATAATTGTCCTGGGGAATAAAAACAAAATCCGGAATAATTTCCGAAATTTTCCTGACAATAGTGGTCTTTCCGGAACCTGATCCACCGGTAATTCCGATTATCTGCGGCCTGCTCATATGACTCTCCTTCAAATACAGTTCTGCTCCACTAAAAATCCATTACCATCAGGATGATTGTGTATTTTCCGGTTCAGATTGCCTTTATTCCTGCTCATGTTTGAATTCATCGATCTGCATTTCAACATCAGCCAGTTTCTGCTGTAAATTATGAATGCTTTTCTCTATCCGTCTTTTTTGAGATTCCAGTCTCGGCAATGTGACATCGGGAGTTCCTTTTGATTCTTTTATGGAGGCCTTAACCATATCGGGGCTCTTCCCTTCCTCAAAAGAATGCTCT
>JAEINM010000111.1 GCA_016342385.1 Spirochaetaceae bacterium
TTAACGGTTTTATGCCACGAATTCATCATCAGAAGATTCGCCCGGGGAGATTTTACAGAGATTATTTCCAGACATATGTTGAAAGAGATGTAAGAAAGCTTATGGCAATTGAAAATCAACAGGCCTTTGAATTATTCCTGAAACTTCTGGCTGGGAGAGTCGGTCAGGAAATTAATTATAATAGCCTCTCCAATCAGGTAGGTATAAGCTCCCCTCAGATAAAAAAATGGCTCAGCATTTTAGAAGCGTCTTTTATCATTTTTAAATTACCTCCTTTTTTTAATAATTTGGGGAAAAGGCTGACCAAGTCTCCTAAGATCTATTTTACAGAAGTGGGATTAGCCGTATATCTATTGGGGATTGAGACAGCTGATCAAATCGAACGAGATCCTCTTTTTGGAAATCTTTTTGAAAATATGATTGTGGCTGAAGCCTATAAAAACCGTCTGAATGAAGGAAAAGAACCGGGGTTATACTTTTTTAGAGATCATCATCAAAAGGAAATTGATCTGCTTTATCCAAAGGGATCATCTCATATCCCGATTGAAATAAAATCTTCAAGGACATATAGAGAAGATTTTACAAAAAACCTTAGATATTTTCAGAAACTCATGAAAACTGCCGATCAGGGTTTGTTGATTTATGATGGAGATGTGGAGATTGAGACAGAAAACATAAGAGTGAGAAACTTCAGAAACCTATTCAATAACCATTAACCCTAATTACAGCTAAATAAGCAGCCGGTACAGTACTGTCTATCATAAATCCTCTTTATTTTATAAATTACTTTCTGGTCACATTGTACTATAATGATGATATGAAAGCCAAATACATAACAACCATAGTCATTTCTATCATTTTTCTGCTGATCATTCTGGGGTATTTCACCCTGATTCTCACAGGACTCATTCAGTCGGGTCTTGGTGGAATCTGGACACTGATAATTCTGATAATAGCAGCGGGATTTCTCGGCTTAATGATCTATACAATGGTAGAAAGATTAAAAGAACAAAAAGAGGAGAACCCCGATGATTATCGTAAATACTGATTTTATATCCGGAAAAGAACTGGAAACAATAGGACTTGTAAAGGGTTCCATCGTTCAGTCGAAAAATATCGGAAGAGACCTTATGAGCAGCTTTAAAACCATTGTCGGTGGTGAAATAAAATCCTACAGCGACATGCTCAATGAAGCCAGAGCAATAGCCACCAAAAGAATGGTTCAGGAAGCTGAAGCTCTGGGCGCCGATGCCGTGGTCAATGCCCGATACTCATCCAGTTCTGTCATGCAGGGTGCTGCAGAAGTGATTATTTATGGGACTGCCGTAAAATTCCTCTCCTGAGGAATTAAATGATCCGGGAAGCACAGAAAAAAGATCTAAAGAACATATTGGATCTCTACAAGCATCTTCATGGGGAAGAAGATTATTCTGATTCCATGGAATATTATGATAAATGGCTAGAAATTTTAGATGAGAAAAAGATGAAATGCTTCATTCAGTTTGCTGATAATATCGCCGTTGCCTCATGCATAATAACTGTTATACCGAATCTGACGAGAAAACAGCGTCCCTATTCCGTAATAGAAAATGTCATTACCCATAAAAACTATCGAAACAGGGGATACGGTAAAGCTATTATGGAAAAGGCTGTTGAATACGCCAAAGCCTGTAACTGTTACAAAGTTATGCTTATGAGTGATTCTTCCCGGACAGAAGCTCATTCATTTTATAAAAAATTTGGTTTTGACGGGGACTTGAAAAAAGGATTTTATCTCAGTCTACCCTAAGGAAAAAAAATTCAACTATGGTAAAAAAAATTTACACGTTTGTGGTATTATTGAGTTTTATTTCCGGTTTATTATCGGTTTTCATTTTCAGAAGAAATTTATCCGCAGAAGCGTCAATGATAAACTACTTTGGTTATCTATCAAAAGATCTTATCGGTGGAGCCTTAACGGTAGATTCACTAAGAGAAATATTCACCATACCACTTGTCGGGTTTCTATATTTTGACTTCTTTGACATAGTCAATGTTGGATTGCTCTCTTTATTATTTATCCCCCTGCTGCACTCCTGTTATAAACGGAGTAAAATCAATTCTATAATCAACTCAATTTTATTATTGAGCTGCTTGATTATGTATATTGTTTCTAACAGTGCACTCCCCCTCTTTTTTAATCTCAATAACCCAGAGAAACTGCATGATTTAATTACCCGGATTTCTTCAGAAATGATTCTCTATGACATATCAGTATTACTCCTTTATTCATTTGGTCTTTTTATTACCTTATCAATAAGGAAATATCAACTTTGCAGTAATTTTACTGTATCACTGGGTCTGTTAACAAATATCATTGGATTATTGTATTTCCCATTATGGTTTATCATAGGAGAATATCGTTTTTTAGCCATTGTTTTATCAGCACCCTTTACTGTGATCTGGCATACGAATATAGCCATACATAATTTTAGATTATTTAAACGTTTATATTCTGTTAATAAGAATCTTCCAGATATTACT
The DNA here is from genome assembly GCA_016342385.1 of Spirochaetaceae bacterium. Lineage (GTDB taxonomy): Bacteria > Spirochaetota > Spirochaetia > DSM-2461 > DSM-2461 > Spirochaeta_F. The sequence goes on from JAEINM010000111.1 coordinate 2,524, forward strand.
ATATAATATGGCTGATTGAACTGATAATTCCTTTAATAAACGCTATTCATTGACCAATGATCCATTATCCTATTGGCACTGGATTTCATCTGAATGAATTATTTTTATAGAGGAATACGCTGTTTCAAAAAAAGGAGAAAGCAAATGAAAGCTGTTATATGTACAAAATATGGACCTCCAGAAGTTTTGCAGGTTAAAGAAATAGCAAAACCTAACCCAAAGGACAGAGAAGTCTGCATAAAAAATATGGCCACAGCCGTTACAGGGAGTGATGTATTGATTAGGACTGCTGATATGCCTTTTCTTTTAGGACTTATGTTTCGACTGATGATAGGGTTTTTTAAACCCAGAAACCCTATACTTGGACTTGTTTTTGCCGGAGAAATTGAGTCAACGGGTAAAGATGTCAAAGGATTCCAAAAAGGTGATCGGGTCTATGGATTTACAGGTTACAGTTTTGGAGCTTATGCGGAGTTCCTATGTATTTCTGAAGAAGAGTCGAAGAGAGGCTGTCTTGCCTCAATGCCTGTTCATATGAGCTATGAAGAAGCCGCTGCTGCCGCTTATGGAGGTGTATTAGCTCCCTTCTTTCTGGAAAAAGGAAATATCCAAAAAGGAGAGAAAGTTCTAATTTATGGTGCTTCAGGAGCATTGGGAACTACTTTTGTCCAGTATGCAAAAAATATAGGAGCAGACGTTACCGGTATATGCAGCACAAAAAATGTTGAATTGGTAAAATCTCTAGGGGCTGATAGAGTGATTGATTATATGAAAGAAGATTTTACAGAAAGTGGAGTACTCTATGATTTTATTCTCGATGCTGTCCCCAATGGCAAAATCAACAGGAAAAAGTTAAAGGCACAGTGTAGAAAAACACTCTCTGCGAAGGGAAAATACATATCAATAGATGATGGGTCTCCCCCATTAAAAGCTCAATACCTTGTTCAATTGAATGAATTATTCGAGAAGGGGAAATTTAAGGCTGTGATCGATAAAACATATACACTGGAACAGATTGTTGAGGCCCATAAATATGTTGATACAGGCCATAAAAAGGGGAATATAGTTATTACGATGGAACATAATAAGTAAAAGATCCTCTGGTAGGGACAGGTCTATCTCCACGGATCAATATTATTTCCCGCACAGATTTGTTAGTATTTATGCAATCTTCCGTAACGTCAGAAGCAAGAGTATTAAAAAGGTTTTGAAAAAAAAGCCATAATTTGATTAGAATTTCCGGTTCAAAAAGGACAATTCATTAAATTCAGGAAAAAGTGATAAGAGAGATACCGATCCCCGGTCTATTTTAAAATTCCAGAAATAATTCAGATCCAGTTTCAATAAATGTGCAATAAGAACCGCCAGGGGACCTCTATGGGAAACCGAGGCAATTCTCCATGTTTTTTCATCATCGATTTTTTCCATAAGGGGAGATAAAGCCTGTAATACCCGGAACTGGAGCTCCTTTAAAGATTCACCATGGGGAGGGCTTTTCTCAATGGGATGGGAAATCCATTGCTGCAGTTCCCTGTGATTATTTTTATCTATTTCTTCATAGGTAAGTCCTTCCCAGTCCCCAAAATCGACTTCCTCTAATCCTTTTAGTTCCACATAGGAAGATTGCAATTCCTCGGCCAGAATTTCAGCCGATTCCACAGCACGACTCATGGGAGATGTATAGAGGAAATCAATCTTTTCACCAGAAAGAGATTCCCTGAGAAATAAAGCCATATTCCGAATCTGAGTATTTCCCTTCTTTGTTAATGGAACATTGGAACCTCTGCCGATGTATGAACCACTCCCCTCACATTCACCATGTCTTATAAGATAGAGTTCAACCATGTAAAAGCTCCGGTAGAAAATAAAATAAAACCGAGTAGAAGAGTAATCAGTTCTACGGATTCACAAAGGGCTCCATAAATATCTCCAGTCAACCCGCCCAGCCTGGAAGAAAAGAATAACGCTCCCAATGAGGATAAGACTGTTACAGCAATCAGGATCAACAATCCCGCCAGGCCACTGAAAACGACAGAGACAATGAGTGTGATAGAAAAGGCTATGATCACTTCTCTGATTCCGATGTGCTCCCTGAAAAAACTTCCCAGTCCATCTTCTCTGGCAGTTTGAAAAGAATAAATAGTCAATACAGAAATCCATCGTCCGTGGACTGGTGCTGTAACCAGAAATGAAAACTGATGAATTGAATCGAGAGTTCCCAACTCATTAATAGCGACTGTCTTCATCAGAATAAATGAGATAAGAGTTACAACACCGAAAACTCCCGTACAGCTGTCTTTCATTATCTCGAGTCTCCGCTCTTTAGTTGTCCCGCCCCAGACTCCGTCGGCTGTGTCGGCCAGACCGTCTAAATGGAGCCCTCCTGTAATGAATATCCACCAGACAACAGCAAAAACCGAACTGAACAAATCGGAAAAAAAGAGACTACTGCTTCTGAAAACAGCAAAAACAGATAATCCTATGATAAAACCAACCAGGGGAAAAAGAGAAATGGACCGGGCGACTTGTGCAAGGTCCTCATTTTCTTTCCATCTAATAGGTATCACTGTTAAAAAACGGAGGGCGTAGACCAGCTTTTTCATATACTTATATATCGCTTAATCCGGCTTCCTGAAAAGTCGCCATATCTCTCAGCGCCACCAGGGAAGCCTCAGCCAGCGAGATTCCCAGTGCGGCTCCTGTCCCCTCGCCCAGTCTCAAACCCAGGTCGAGGAGAGGTTTTTTCTCCAGATGCTCTGATGCGTGGACAAAACCGGTTTCAGCAGAATGATGAGATAAAATCAAATACTCATCAACCAGAGGATTCAGAGACCTGGCCAGGCAGGCTGCAGCTGTAGAGATAAATCCATCGACAACTACGGGGATACTATTGGCAGCAGCTGCAAGCATGGCACCGGCCATTCCACCGATTTCGAAACCTCCGATACATGACAAAACATCAATAGCGTCGTTTTTATCGGGTTTATTAACTTGAAGAGCTCTTTTAATCACTTCAACTTTTTTCCTGATAACTTCTTCTGGAATTCCGGCGCCCGGTCCTGTAACAGACTCGGGAGATAAACCTGTATAGAGAGAATAAATAGCCGAAGATGGAGTGGTATTGCCAATCCCCATCTCTCCGACACCTATAATATCCAGACCTTTCTCGATCTCTTCCAGAACCGATTCAATGCCCCCTTCCAGAGATTGAATGGCCTGCTCTCTCGTCATAGCCCGGCCCTTACTTATATTTGAGGCACCTTTTCCCACATTTTTGTTTTTAACGACGCCGGCTCCTTCATAGGCAGTGGCTACACCCATATCTATAATAACCACTCTAGCACCACAATATCCTGCCAACGCATTAACTGCGCCACCACCCTTTGTAAAATTCACTACCTGCTGAGCGGTAATTTCTATGGGAGCACTGGCAATCCCCTCTTCAAAAACAACCCGATGATCACCGGCAAAAGTGAAAATGGCCTTATGAGTGAGATCAGGCATAGTCTTTCTCTGTATACCTGCCAGTTGTACGGAAAGATCCTCCAGTCGTCCCAGACTTCCCGGTGGTTTGGTCAGAGTATTCTGTCGAGCTCTGACGTTCTCCATTGATTCCTCATGAAGAGGTTTAATTTTTTTTAATGTATTCTGTAATAATTCCATTTTCCTTCCTAATTTATTAATTCTTACATATATTAAATGCTTATTTTAGTTTTTGAGACAGACCGGCATTCATCAAATACACTTGTTCTGCTGCAGCTGCCAGTTTCTGGTGTGATATTCCCGCAATATCCTGAAACATCCTTGCCCAGGCATGTTCTGAGACCAGACCGTTTTCCACTTGATTGGAAATGATGATCAACTCATTTTCCCAATTTGATGTTTCCATAATAATCCTCTCAATTTCAGAAAAGACAAGCTTCTCCGCTTCATCACGTGTACAACTATCGCCCTTTTCATAGATAAGATTCGTCAAAAGAAGAGTCAGGCAATCGAGAATTATTACTGTCTTTTTATCTCTCAGAGGACCTAATACAGATGAGACATGGATCGGTTCTTCAATTGTAATCCAATGGTCAGGTCTTTTTTTTCTATGTTTACTTATACGCTTAACCATTTCTTCATCAATGGCTCTGGCTGTTGCAATATAATAGACCGGAATTTCCTGTTTTTCTGAAATCTCTCTGGCACGATTCTCGGCAAAGGTAGTTTTTCCCGTTTTAGTACCGCCAAGTACCAGCACTATTCCCATATATGCCTCTCCTCATCTATAGCTTTAATCAGCTTGTCATTATTTTCCCGGGAATGAACTCCTATTCTGATATAATCGGGGTATCCGAATGAGCTACAGTCCCTAATCTGCATGTTCTTTTTTTCCAGAGCCTTCTGGAGCAATGAGGCATATCCCGTTTCATTTTCAGAGACCGATTCTCGATTCCCGAGCCTGACCATGAAAAAATTAGATTCTGTTTCTAAAACTTTTAAACCCAATCGGGAAAGTTTATTTCTGATTCTTTCACATTCCTTCCTGATTGCACTCCAGGTTCCGGCATAATACTCTTGTTCTTCAAGGCAGGCAATCCCTGCCTTTTGTGCAGGTTCACTAATGCTCCATTCAGGCTGATAATCGGAAATTGTCTTTAGCAGCTCCTTGTCCCCGTGGATGTATCCCAGGCGCAGTCCGGGAATACCATAATCCTTGGTCATGGAATTCAGTCTTAATATACTAGAAGAGTTTTGATTAAAACGTAGATCTTTATTTGTAAATGCTACATAAGCTTCATCAATCACGACAATGGTACCGGCAGTAATTGCCACTTTTTCGATCTCTTCCATTTTTTCTTTCCGTATATATGTTCCAGTCGGATTGTTGGGATTACACACCCAGAAAATCTGTGGTTTTTTCTCTTTAATAATCCTAATAATAACCTTTATATCGGGATTGAAATCTTGAGAGACATCACTCTGTAATTCAATGATTTCTGCTCTCTTTAACTGTGAAATATTTTTATACTGACTATAAGCTGGAGCGGCAATTAAAACTGTACTCCGGGAATCCAGTAGAGCCTCCCCGATAAGGTTTATCCCCTGAGATGTTCCGTTCACCACGAGTATCTCTTCCGCGGTGCATTTCTCATGACGGGCAATCGCCTCTCTCAGCTCAAATGCCGATGAATCGGGATATCTTGTAAGAGAGCAATTCCGGACAGCATTGATTATGCTTTCATGAACCGGAAATGGGTTTATACTCACACTGAAATCAATGATCTCATCGGGATTCAATCCCTGCTCTTTTAATCGTGGATAATCCAGCCCTCCATGGGCCTTCTTCATGTGCTTACTCAATAGATCACCTCCAGCAGGAAAATACAGAAAATCATAATCAGAATCATCGTCATATTGACAATTTTAAGGGCTCTGTCGATTAATTGGAAATTTCTTAGGTGAGTACCCCCAGAAAGAGAGTAATCGCCTTTTTTTTCAAGTGTAATTTCCAGTGCTCCAGCCATAGCAGCCATTGTCCAGCCGGCATTAGGACTGGATGTCTTCCCATGGCTTCTTATCATGAGAAGAAAGCTCTTTTTCCAGTTTTCTTTTAACAGAAATGCTGATAAGCAAATGAGAAATCCGCTTATGCGGGCGGGAATCCAGTTTAAAACATCATCAATCCGGGCCGTGAATTTCCCTCCCCATTCAAAATCATTCTTTCTATAGGCTATCATAGAATCGGAAGTATTAATAAATCTATAGGCCCAGGCTGCAGGAGGGCCACCGACAGAGTAATAGATCAGGGGAGAAGTAAATCCGTCCGTAATGTTTTCAGCAGCAGATTCAATAACAGCAGAAACAATTTCCTCTGAAGATAAGCTGCCCGTATCTCTACTGACAAGATGCCAGGAGGTTAAGTCCCTGGCCTTTGGCAGGTCATTTGATTCCAATGCGCTCTGAACTTCTCTGACGGCTCTTATTAATGCCTTCATTGAAAATGAAATCGTTACCATAAAAAGTGAAATTAGTATCTTAAGGAACTCCGGTAAAAAGAGGAGTAAACAATGGGGAATTATCGAAAACAGAAATAATCCTGTTAATATGATAAGAACTCCCCACAGAAATAGTGATATTTTGTTTTTGCCCGGTCTGATATGCCAGAGAGTTTTTATATAAGATCCCATCCAGACTACCGGGTGAACCAGATTGGGGACTTCCCCGAAGAGGAAATCAATGAGAATAGCACCTGAAAGAATTAGCAGGGGAATGTGGTCGATGATCATAAACCGATAATCCCATCAATAAAATCAAAATCAAGATTGTCTTCCATAATATCCGCCAGTTTATCCAGTTGCTCATTCTGCACATCATCGAGGGAGCGGGCTCGGCCGGTTGCTTTCCAACCGAGGGATAAAAGCCATTTCCTCCTGAATCCGGGAGTATTGAAAATCCCGTGAAAATAGGATCCCCAGATTTTACCATCTTTTGAAATTGATCCTTCGGAGTTTCCGTCATTTAATCGGAATAAAGGTTGAGAATCCCCTCTTATAGCAGTATCCCCCATGTGAATTTCATATCCCTTTACATATCCGGAAAACCCGGCAAGGAAACCTTTCTGTTCAAATGCTCGGGCTTCACTTCTGACTGTTTTTTTTCCTTCTGATAGCTCCGTATAAACCGGCAATAAACCCAATCCCTTTATTTTACAGGGAGGCCCTTCGATCCCCTGAGGATCAGATATTATCTCTCCCAAAATCTGGTACCCCCCACAGATTCCCCCAATGGCTGTGCCACCAGCGGCCAGTTCTCTTATCTTTTCATTAAACCCCTGCTTTTTCATCCACTTAAGATCGGCAATAGTTGTTTTACTACCCGGAATAATAATGGCATGAGGATTCCCCAATTCTGAACTTTTTTTAATCATTCTAATCCGAACATCCTCCTCCAGGAGCAGTGCATCCAGGTCATCGTAATTGGAAACATAGGGCAAATGTATAACTGCAATATCTATTGATCCACTGCCAAATACAGTGTTTTGCTCCAGATATACCGAATCTTCCTGAGCGAGATTAATATCATGTATAAAAGGGATGACTCCGGCAGTTTTTCTTCCTTCTGTTAAATCTTCCAGCATTTTCAGTCCCGGTTTCAATAACTGAACATCCCCTCTGAATTTATTTATTAAATAACCTTTAATGAGTTCTTTTTCTTCTTTGTCCATTAATGCCACAGTTCCATAGAGCGAGGCAAAAACTCCCCCCCGATCAATATCAGCAGCCAGAAGAACCGGAGCCTTCAGGTATTTCGCAACAGCCATATTGACAATTTCATCTTTTTTGAGATTGATTTCAGCAGGACTGCCGGCACCTTCACAGATCAGAAGTTCATATTCATTCTTTAGACTATCGAGAGATTCGGTTATATACCCCCAAAGACGGGATTTTGCCTTATAATATTCGGAAGCATGAAGATCCCTCCATGGTTTCCCCATGACAACAATCTGGGAATTCATATCACCATGAGGTTTTATCAGTACAGGATTCATATAAACTGACGGCTCAATACAAGCCGCAGCAGCCTGTAAGGCCTGAGCTCTACCGATTTCCAGACCATCGGGTGTAACATAGGAATTCAGAGCCATATTCTGAGCTTTGAAAGGAGCCACAGAAAAACCTCTTCTCCGGTAGATTCTGCACAATCCTGCAACCATGAGACTTTTTCCCACGTCGGAACCGGTTCCCTGAATCATTAAAGTTCCACTCAATGGCAGCCTTCCTTTATTGGAAGGATGAGAGTTTGAATTTTATTACAATAGATGCGCAC
>JAEINM010000112.1 GCA_016342385.1 Spirochaetaceae bacterium
TGCTGTTTTTACAGACAGTTGTATAACCACCTATATTTTCTTCAGAATATAATGCGTCGCTAACTTCTTTCTTTTCCATAGATACAGTCAGATTCCTGTTAATGCTCTCCATTGTTTCATTGAAAAGAATTCTTCCATTGTCAAGAATAATGACCGGATCTATGAGATTCTCTACATCTTTAACCTGATGAGTTGAAATAATAATAGTCCGGTGATCACTCATTGCCATGGCAACCAGTCTTCTAAATTGTCTTTTAGAAGGTATATCCAGTCCATTAGTTGGCTCATCGAGCAGTAAAAGCGATGTACCTGAAGCGAGTCCGAATGCAAGGAGATATTTCTTCTTCTGGCCAAGAGAAAGCTTGGAAAGTCTTTTATCTGAACCCGGATCGAGTTCGAACTCCTGAAGATAGGTGTTGAATTTCTCTTTGTCAAAACGAGGATAAAGTTCCCCATACATCTTTTCATATTCCGACGATTTTAGTGGAGGAAGATAAAACTCTTCCGGAAGATAATATAGATCCTCGAGAACCTGGGGTAATCTTTTAAATGAAGACATACTTTTTACTGTACAACTCCCCTGATCCACAAACAGCATCCCTGAAATTATTTTAAGCAGAGTTGATTTCCCTGCTCCATTCTTACCCAGCAATCCATAAATATTTCCCGAATCGACATGTAGATGAAGATCGGTGAATAATTTATTTTTTCCGTACTGGAAGTACAGATTATCAATACTTATCATATCAAACTCCCCCAAATAGTGTACTAACCAACTAACACACTAATAATGTAATACTTTTTCCTCTTTCTGTCAATTGATACAGTAAAAAAAACTGCTGAATATTGTCTAATAAACAGCAGTGTATTAAATATTATACTAGAATTCTAATCGGACTTGTTCATTTCATATGCCTGTTTAAATCCGATAATATCTACTTCATCATCCAGATAGGGTAAAAGAAGAGTATAAGTCTCTTCAATCCACTCTTCATCAGAGGTAATATAAATCATATCTGTTATTAAAAGAGCTAAAAGTTTTTCTGTTCCTTCCTGAGGATAGGCTGATAATAAGCTTCTGAAAATAAGGATCACCGAATTAAAATCTGTCTTTTCCAGCTGATTAAATACAACTTTGATAAACTGGTTATCTTTCTGGTTTACATTGAGACTGTCAAGTTCCTTTTTAAACATATCATCCCGATTGAGAGCCAAAAGAGAAAGTAGTTTTAACAGTCGGATTTCTGATGGGTATACACCAAGAGATGTGACCATTAAATCCGTATATTGTAGAGTTCTTGACCATTCTCTCTGCAGAAAGATAGAGAGAGCTGTCATTTTCATAGCCTCGAATTTTTTATCCGGTGTCGAGGATAATTTCTCCGATAAATCGGAATAGATTCTCTCGGAAGTTTTATAATTCAAATCAAAATAGTAGCATTTACCCATTTTAAACAGAGCATTATTGGAATATTCGCCATAGCCGGCTTCCGCTGCTCTTCTGAAATATTCTGCGGCTGCTCCATATTCACGTGCAGTCATTAATAACTCTCCCTGACTGTAAAGGATTTCTTCTTTTCTGGGAAAATCTTTATCATTTTCAAGCAGAACTTTAAATGCATTATCAGCCTGATCCCATTGCCCCATCTTATAAAGCAAAATCGCTTTATCAACAAGAATGTTAATTGTTTCCTCTTCTTTCACAGATCTGGTCAGAGCCGTATCCAAGAGAGGAAGAACCTCATCTGTTTTTCCCTCTTTCATATAGATTTTTGCTTTTCGATGAACAGCGCTGCTGAAATAATCAGAATCGGGATATTCATTAATTAATCTGTCATAAGAAAAAATGGCTTCATCGTAATTGCCCTGATCCTCATCCAATTCTCCCTTAAGAAGCAGAAATCTATCCTGATAGAGACCATTCCGGTTCAGCTGGCTTCCGACAAAAAGTGTCAATCGATGTGTATCACCTGTTTTTATCAGGAATTCCGATAGAGTAAGCGAAGCATCATCGGTTGTATCCCCATCGGGGAACCTGTTTATTAATTCAAAGAGATAGGCTGCACCTTCATCTTCCCGATTATTATCGAGTAGTAATTGTCCAAGATAATAGAGACTGATTTCAACAATTGTCTCATCTGAACCCTCTGATGCTTTTTTTAACAGAACGATGGCGTCGAGGGGATTCTGAGAATCAATTTTTATCTGAGCCAGTTCAAAATACGAATTCTGCTTTTCGATATCATCAGAAGTCAGCTGAATTATTTCCTCTATTATTTCTGAAGCTTTGTCCAGTTCTTTTACTGATCTGTAAGTCGCTGCGAGAACCCGCAATCCATCGAGATAGTAATTTCCATCGGGATAATCACTCTTTAAAAGTTCCAGATATTTTACAGCTTCATCTGACATGTTCAGTGACTGATAAATATCTCCCAACCTGAAAATGGCAGCTTCCCTGAACTTATTATTCGTATTCATAAAAAGATAATATTGCAATTTTGAAGCGGCATTGCGAAGATCCCCCATATTATATAAACACTCACCTACATAATACTGTGAATCCGAAACAATAGCCGAATCTATTGAATTATTCAGAACTTCGGTGAATTGTTCTTTCGCCTTAATAAAATCGCGGGAATTGTAGTAAAGAATTCCGAGCTTCAATCTGCTCATAGAAATAATCCGCTCTTCTCCTCCCGATATAATGCCCGACCTGTAAGCTTCTTTAGCTTTTTCCCAAAAGGACAGTTTCTCATAGGATTCACCGAGATACAGAAAACTTCTGCTTACAAAGAAACTCTCATCTTTAAACTCAGTCTGCTTCAGAAAATAGGAGGAGGCATCACTGTAATTTTTTAGAGCATAACTGCAAAGACCGAGCCAGTAGGAGACTCGGCTATTATAGGCGGAATCACTGTATTTTCCCTTAAATAATTTAAAAGAATCTATAGAATCAAAGTATCTCTTCAAATAGAAATAAGAAACAGAAAGCATATAATTTACACCGTCTGCTCTTGGATCATCGGGATACATCTCCAGAAAATCAATAAACTGCACAACAGCACTATCATAGGATTTTGAAGAGAAAGCTTCTCTTCCATTTATGAATAGATCGTCAGCACTGCTTTGGGAAAATAGAGTTACTTCTAACAGAAGTAATAAAAATACCAGAAGGGAACGCATTGTTTTATTCCTTTTTAAGAATAATTTCATTTTTAACCTTTTTCTTTCTAAAAATAATCTTGTCTTTACGAATTTCAGCTGAAATCTCAGATCCGGGAACAAATTTCCCTTTCAACATCTCAATAGAGAGGGGATCTTCAATCTCCTGCTGGATTGTTCTTCTTAATTGTCGGGCTCCATAGGAAATATCATAACCGATATCTATGATATGATCCTTAACTTTTCGAGACACATCAAGCTTATAATTCTGAGTGTCCAGTCTGTCTTTAAGTTCCTGAATAAGAATTTCAAGGATTTTCCTTATATCATCACCCTGCAGGCTGTGAAATACAACAATCTCATCTATTCTGTTGAGAAACTCCGGTCTGAATATTCGTTTCAACTCATTCATCGCTGAAGATTTTATCTCATTATAAGCCATAATTCCCGGAGCGGCCTGAAATCCCAAACCGCCTCCCCGGACAATATCTCTGGCTCCGGCATTGGAAGTCATAATGACCACAGTATTGCGGAAAGAAACACGATGACCGAAACTATCCTGTAGTTCTCCCTCTTCCAGAACCTGTAGAAGAAGATTAAAAACATCGACATGGGCTTTTTCAATTTCATCAAGAAGAACTACACTGTAGGGTTTTCTCCTGATTTTTTCAGTGAGTAATCCCCCTTCTTCATATCCCACATAACCGGGAGGGGCTCCTACAAGGCGTGAAACATTGTGTTTTTCCATATAATCGGACATATCGATTCGAATCAGAGAGTTCTCATTTCCAAAAAGGGACTCCGCTAAAGTCTTAGCCAGAAGAGTTTTTCCCACACCTGTCGGTCCGAGGAAAAGAAATGACCCTAGAGGTCGTCTCGGTGAACTGAGGCCCGTTCTTGATCGTCTTATAGCTGAAGCGACGGCTGCAATAGCCTGAACCTGACCTATAACAGTCTGATGAAGCTCATCCTCAATATTCAAAAGTTTCTGTGATTCATTCTGTACAATTCTGGAGAGGGGGATGCCCGTCACTTCAGAAATAATATCCTGAATTTCCGCAACATCAACAATAGATTTCTCCTCTTCAAGAGAATTTTTCCATTCAATCTTCAGATCTTCAATTTCTTTTTTCAGAGATCGGACATCATCCCTCACCGCCGCGGCTTTTTCATAATCCTGAGAATTAACAAAGGAATTTTTCATTTCCGATAATTCTGTGATTCGGCTTTCCAGTTTCTGGAGTTCTGTAGGTTGCACGGAGTTTTTAATTCTTTTATTTGATCCCGCCTCATCCATTAAATCTATGGCTTTATCGGGTAAACAACGATCCGATATATATCTGCTGGATAATCTGGCCGCTTCTTCCAGAGCCTGGTCCGTATAAATAACTTCATGGTGTTTTTCATAGCGCTCTTTAATTCCCTTGAGGATTCCAATTGTTTCCTCAATAGAGGGCTCTTCTATAATAACATGTTGAAAACGTCTCTCCAGCGCAGCATCTTTTTCGATATACTTTTTGTATTCATTCATTGTGGTTGCTCCGACGCACTGCAGTTCACCACGAGAGAGGGCCGGTTTCAGCATGTTTGAAGCATCAATGGCTCCTTCTGCACCACCGGCACCGATTATAGTGTGAAGCTCATCGATAAAAAGTATGATATTTCCGGCTTTCTCTATCTCCTTGAGCACTTTTTTTAATCTTTCTTCAAATTCTCCCCTGTATTTAGTCCCGGCAACCAATGAAGCGAGATCAAGAGAAACCAGTCTTTTCCCCTTGAAGAATGAAGGAGCCGTTCCATCAACAATCTGCATGGCTAATCCTTCAATGACAGCGGTCTTCCCCACTCCGGGTTCTCCGATAAGAACGGGATTGTTTTTTGTTCTTCTCGCAAGGATTCTCAAGACCCGTCCGATCTCTTTTTCCCGTCCTATGACAGGATCGAGAATTCCCTGACCGACTGCTTTTGTCAGATCTCTCGAAAATTCATCAAGGAGAGAAGTTCCTCCCTGTTCTTTGTTTATACCAAGACGTTTTCTTATAGCTGTACGGTCATTATTGGTATCAGAAATTCTCTTTCCACCGCTAAGATCAAATATTATACCCCTGAAAACCTCAAGGTTTATTTTAAAGAGAGAGAGAAATTTCTGGGAAACACTACCGGGCTCACCGACTGCTGCCAGTAGAAAATGCTCAGTCCCGATATAATCGTGATTCAGATTCCGTGCTTCATTTGCGGAGTTTTCCAGGATCAGCTTTGCTCGATGGGAAGGTGGTACGTCACCGAGATTAAAACTTCTTTTCCGCACAGGAATGTTTTTTTCTAGTTCCTTAAGCATCTCTATGGTATTGACTCCCAGCCTTTGGAGAGCCACATATCCGATACCGTCTTTCTCTTTAAGAATGGCAATAATTATATGCTCGGGAAGAAGCTGATCCGAATGAAATCTCTTTGCTTCCTCCTGAGCTGAGATTGTAAGGATTCTCTGTGCTCTTTGTGTAAGTCCTTTAAACATATTTAACTCCTGTTCATGACTTTAAGTTGAGATTATCACGGATTGTCTCTGCTCTCAGTCTCATAATTTCAGTTTCATCCGGTTTACTCTCATAGGAAAGAGATCTTAAGTATCCATTACCTATAGTACCCAGAACCATTGTAATATCATCAATTGTCAGATCATCAATCCAGTTAACTGAGATTCCCAGTCGAATCATTGACAGAACCGAAATAGCTTCCAGTTCTGAGATTTGGCGACAATATTTAATTATTCCCAATGAACGGAATACCTTATCTTCCAGTCCGGGATATTTTCCTTCAATAAGATCTTCCCGGACTTCACGTTCCTGTTCAATAAATTCTTTCGCTGTTTTATTGAGTAATTCAGCGAGAAACATCTCATCGGGGAAAAAACTGTTTTTATTGGAAATGATGTAAAACCCCCCGAGAGAATGAGCTCCTCCACCGGAAAAACCTGTCACTTCAAGCATGGATTCCAAAGTATTAATTATATAGTGATCCATTAAATCCGATGCACTCAACACGGGCAGATGCAGATAGACAGATCCTTTGACCGCCATACCGGAATCTGACACATTAACGGTGAGATAGCCGTCTTCCTTTGTTGAGGCAAACTCAAACCGACCAGACAGTTCTTTTTCTATTTCCAATGTTTTCAATAGGGCCTTATCAATATTCAGACCCTCCTGAACAGATGAAATCCTTATGTGGTCCAGATCTCCGGTTACGATAGAAGTCTGCTGGAGATTGTCTGTCACGACTATACCACCGCCATTCCTATAGTAGCGTTCACTGATAATTTTCTTTTCTTTCAGTACAACCCGATCCAGCTCATCCAGATCATTTATATTAAAAACAGTGAAGTCTTTAAAATAGGGATTCCTATCAATCACTTCTGCAAGACCGCTATTAATATCTTCCATTTTTTCCTGAGGTAGTGCGGGAGAGAAATTGTAACCTCTGATATTTCTCGCCAGCCTGATTCTCGATGATAATACGATGTCTTTTTCAGTTCTCGATAAATTCATTTACTTCTCCACCGGAGAGAATATCAAAACGGTCTCTCAATGTAGCAGCGTATTCATAATTTTCTTCGGATAGGGCGGATTTTAATTCCCGGGATAAATGAAAAATGTCAGATTTACTTCTGAAAGTACGGTTTATCTCTCTTTTAAAGACTTGGTAACAGTGAGAACACCCCGTACGCCCCGTTGAAAGAAAATAGTCTAAACCAGTTGAACATTCCGGACATTGCAGATGCTGATTATCAGCGGGAACCTGCTGATCCCTATCATCAGTAAATTCATGCTCATTGTCCTGAATAAAAGAAGGAAGTCCCATTCTTTCTGAACACTCTTCGCATAGGCATAGTGTTTTATTGTGGTTACCCTTGAGATATCCAATAGATATATCAGCTTCATTTCTGTTACACTTATCACATTTCACTGAATCAGCCCCTCTATATGTACAACTATAAGGGAACTTTCTACAGCTTTAAAGCAATAAAAAATCTGATGAAGATTTTTTTAATGTTTTCTCAATACTTCCAGAGGTTTTATCTTCCCGGCCCTTAATGCCGGTATGGTTGAAGATATGGCCGCCAGGAAAACCGTCAGAAGAAATATGAGGATCAGCTCCCGGACATCGACCTTTACAGGGATATTGTCCAGATAATATGAGGTGTTGAGAAGTTGAAAGGATTCTGGGGAAAATCTTATGAATGGTGATAATACCCGTTGAACAAGGGAAATCAACCAGTTGAGAAATCCTTCTCCTCCACTGATAATCTCATTGATATTGACAGATAGTAACAGTCCACCTGATAAACCGGCCATCGTACCGATGATTCCGGTAAAAAGACCCGTAAAGATATAAGATAAAGTGATATCTTCCGGTGAAGCGCCTATACATTTAAGAATGGCGATTTCCTCACTTTTCTCCAGAACAAGCATAACCAGGGAAGAGGAAATATTGATAATGGCCACAAAAACGATCAGTCCCATAATAAATATGAGCAGGATTCTTGTAGTCCGGTAATTTTCCTGCTGAGAACTGTTCAGATTCTCCCAGGTATACATACCCCATCTTTTAGGGAGAATATCCCGAATCGCCAGCATATCAGCTTTCAATGTGTCGTAAGGTTTTTCAGTCTTGATTCCGATCATTGTATAGGAAGAATTATCAGCCAGAATCTTCTCGCCGCTTCGTAGAGGAATAAATACCCACATTCGATCCAGTTCATCATAACCGGTGGAAAAGATTCCTTTTACTCTATAGGTACTGATCTTCGGGAGAAATTTTCCATTGGAGAAATATTTTCCCGTAAGGATTTTTATCTCATCTCCCGGATTCAATGCCAGTTTTCTGGCCATGTCCCTCCCTACCATCACCGAATCATCATGAGATAAATCAAAAACTCCACTTTCCAGACTTAGGTATGTTTGGACTCCCTGATCAGAACTGTAAAAATCCTGTTCTACCGCACGAATGGTGATCACTTCTTTGCCTGCGTCGGAATAGGCGATCCCATTGCCCTGCCTTTCCACTGTACTATTGCGGACAAAATCCAACTGCTCTATTTTCTCTGAATTCTGAATCATTTCATCTATGGTTATTTTTGAATAGGGATATGTCTGAAGATGATATGTAGAGGTTTCGAGAAATCTTTCCGTGATCCCCTGAATCATTCCATCGGCAATGTGTATTACAACGACAAGAGGGATAAGACTGAGGGCGATTCCCAGTATGGAACCCAGAAGAGGTCTGGTCAGTTTGTCCCCTTTTCTCCCGAATGAAAATATTCTGAATGCTAGAAACAGAAGTGTTTTTATTCTATTCATTTCTCTTTTAAAACCCCACAGGACAAATGGAGAGAATGATCAACTCTCTCAGCCAGAAACAGGTTATGGGTAACCAGTAAAAGAGATTTTTTGTAGTCCTCCACAAGGGAAAAGAGTATATCCTCAACGATTCTTGAATTCTTCTCATCAAGATTTCCCGTAGGTTCATCTGCCAGTATTAGATCAGGATCATTAACAAGAGATCTGGCGAGTGCAATTCTCTGCCTTTCGCCACCGGACAACTGAGAGGGAAAATGTTCTCTCCGCTCTGAGAGTCCCACTTTATCGATCAATTCACAGGCTCTTTCCATGGCGGCTTTTTTTTCCATACCGGCTATACGGGCCGGTATGGCAATATTTTCCAGGGCATTAAAATCCTTTAACAGATAATGTGATTGAAAAACAAGTCCAATAGATTTTCTCCTGTATTCTGTCAGTTGTTTTTCATTCATCTCGTGAATAGGATAGCCGCAGGAGACAATATTCCCGAGACTGATAGAATCAAGGCCACCGATGAGATTGAGTAAAGTACTCTTCCCACTCCCCGATTCTCCCGTAATGACTGTACTGCTGCCCTGGTGCAGATTGAGAGAAAGATTGTCCAGAATAACGAGGTCTTCTGCGCCTGTATTATATATTTTCCGTAATTCCGAAATTTCCAGAATTGTCATGTTACTACTCCTACTCATAACGCAGAGCCACAACAGGACTGACCCTGGTGACTTGTCTCGATGCATACCATGCCGCTGCCAGAGCTGAGAAAAGTGCCATGGCCGTTATGTATATTACATCCGGGGTCATAATTTTAATAGGGACTTCCTGAAGATAATAGGAATTGCCCGAATAAATAGTGAATTCATTGACGGGACCGTTTGTCTCGAGAAATCCGGTATACACGCTTGTTATAAAGTTGATAATTTTTTCTATTAAATCAAAAATTGAATTAATATTGTAGGAAATGAGATACCCGGAAATAACACCTGAAAGACTACCCAGGATTCCGATTATAGCACCTTCCATAATAAACACTGATTGTATAGAAAAAGCTGTGGCCCCCACAGCTTTCATCAGGGCTATCTCCTCAATCCTTTCTACAACTGAACGCTTCATGGAATGAAAGATATTCACAGCCACGACGACAAAAATAAGGCTGATGAGAACCATCATCATAACTTTTTCCATAAGAAGTGCACTAAAAAAAGACCGGTTATAATTTCGCCAGCTCTCCATATAGACACCATTGAGAGAAGACAGCTCTTTTAACCGTCCAAGGACCTCACGATCCCGATAATGATTGTCCAGCTTGATTCCATAAACATAATCGCTTTCGGGGATAAAAAGAGAGGCACTTTTCATAGGGACAAAAGCCATTGTGCTGTTTATTTCATAATATCCCGTTTTAAATATGCCTGTAACAGTAAATTCCAGATTGACCGGACTTAACTTCTTATAATCCTCTCCTGCCAGAGACAGAAGACTTACTTTATCTCCCGGACGGACTCCGAGAGCTGCTGCAAGATCTGAGCCCAGAACAATGGAATCCACCCCGCTCAGATCAAACGCTCCTCTGGTCATTGTTATCTTTTCAGCAAATCCCGAATCTTTCTGCATAACATCTTCATCGACTATTCTGAGGGCAGCCCCTTCCTGATCGACAAAAAAACCGCGGATAATGGTCTTTACGTCGGCAAACTGGATTACGGAATTAATCCCTTTAATCCCGAGAATTTCTCTCTCCACTTCTTTACTGAGGGGCTTAGCGCCTTCTATACGGAGATGAAAAGATCGGATTTCATTAATATTAGTAATAATTCG
>JAEINM010000113.1 GCA_016342385.1 Spirochaetaceae bacterium
TTTTTCACAGGTCGCTTCTCTTAATCTATAAATTTATATATAAATGGCTGCTATTAATAAACAGTCAATTGAAATAGGAGATATGGAAATACACTCCAGAAATTGAAAAGATGTTTGCTTTTTTGCTGAGAAAATAGTTTTCTGAATCCATATCAATTACAATTATAAACATGATTGATGATAAGCAGGATTATCTGGAATCTACAAAACGAGCCTTTTTCATTGAGAGAACCGGTGTAGTCCTCCGGTGGCTTCTTATCATTTCCTGTTCCATCATCCAGTTCATATCGCCTATTGTCCCCTTTACAATTTATTATATAGCATTACCTTTTGCAGTCATCTATAACCTGTCCATCCATATAGCAGTTAAGAAGAAAACAAGACATATATTAATCATCACTCTCATTTCTTCAATTTTAGACATTCTCTTTTCACTGGTTCTTATATATGCAGGAGGGGGAAAAGATATTTATTTATGGTACATACTGCTTCTCATTTCTCATGCTGCCAGATTCGGATTTAAAGGAGTAATTATCTCGGGAACTTTATTCTCTGTCCTATATACCTACTCAATATATGCAAGAGCCATTCCCATATCTTCACAAGACCTTACCTTAAGGGGTTTATTTATCATCCTGATTGCAGTTATCAGCGGGTATCTGGCAAGAGAGGAACACCTGGAGTTCGACAATATTCTCATTCGTCAAAAAGATATGCTGGAAGAACAAAACCGGAGAAAAGCGCTGAGATCAATGCTTCAGAGATATTTGAGTTACAATATAGTCGATGAATTAATTCAACATCCCGAAGAGATGCAGCCCGGGGGGAGTCTAAAAAAAGTGACCGTTATTTTCTCGGATATCAAAGGTTTCACGACTCTTCTCTCTCAGAAAGAACCGGAAGAAGTTATCAACCGCCTGAATATTTACCTGGAAGAGATGTCTAATGTCATTTTCCAATATGGCGGTATGGTGGATAAATTTGTAGGGGATGCCGTTATAGGAATATTCGGTGCCATAAAAAAAACAGACAAAGATACGGAAAATGCTGTCCGCTGCGCTTTTGCCATGCAGAAGAGATTGAAAGAGCTGCAGGTCCATTGGGAGGAAGAGGAGAATAACATATCATTTCATACCAGAATCGCTCTGGATACAGGATCTGTTATAATTGGAAACATAGGATCCCCTAAAAGAATGGATTTTACAGCCATAGGAGATACGGTCAATACGGCATCGAGGTTACAGTCTGTAGCCGATACCGATACAGTTGTCATCAGTGACAGCACTTACGGTGAAGTGAAAGAGATAATCAGTACAGAGGATATGGGATTCATTCAACTGAAGGGAAAGCCCGATCCAGTCCATGTCTTTAAGATCCTGGAGCTATCGGGTGAAAAAGAAATTAATTAGTTTTATATTCATTTTTATCATTTCTACCATGATTCATTCGCAGGGCTATTCTCCCTCTGAAGTTGTACATCTATTTGGAGAGCATCTGAACACTATAAAAGATTATCAGTGCAGAATGTACGAATGGAGCATTAAAGGGAAGAAAGAGGAAATACGGTATATCAACTTTTATTTTCTTTCACCCCGCTTGATAAGAATGGATATCCTGAAAGGCAATAGAGCGGGAGATACAGGCAGTATCGGAGTTTTACGGGAAGATGGAAGAGTCAGAGGAAGAAAAGGTGGGATTCTTTCAGCCATAGCGGTTACTGTTGATAGAGAACATGGGCTGGCGACAACCATAAGAGGAGTGACTTTTGATGAAAGTGATGCCATCGCCGCCCATGAGAGGCTCCTGTTTCTGCTCGATAACAGCCAGATTGACCTTTTCGAAGATCCATCGGGATGGTTGTTTGAGTGTTACCTTTTTGAAGAAGATGAAGGAGTCACCAGAGAGGTTCTTTTCCTGGACAGATTGACTATGATGCCCCTGTTCACCAAGTCCTACGAAAAAAATAAACTTGTCCAGTTTGTACAATGGGATTCCTACATAATCAATGCCGGTTTGCCGGAAGAACTTTTCCATGTTCGCTATAAAGCTGATAAACTGAATGACCTGCAGATCACCAACAATACGAATTTACCTCTGGACTTAAGAGAATGAATAACTATGACGTCATAGTGGTGGGAGCCGGTCCTGCAGGATCTACTGCAGCCAGGATTTGTGCAGAAAAAGGATTAAATGTATTAATTATAGAGAAGGAAGATTTCCCGAGAGAAAAACCCTGCGGTGGCGGATTATCAATGGGAGCGGTAAAAGAACTTGATATAATATTACCGGAAAGTCTGATAGTGGAAAAATGTTATGGTATGCGTTCAGTCTTCAATGGAAGACAATCGCAGATATTTGATTCCCAACCGGTCGCCTACATGATAAACAGAATAGAATTTGATGATTTCCTACTGAAGAAAGCCATTGAATCGGGGGCTGTTTTTCAAAAAAAGCGATGTCTGAATGTTGTTGAAAAAAATGATGGTGTCATAATAAAAACTGATATTGACGAGATCTTTGCCGGATACTGCATCGGTGCCGATGGGTATTTCAGTAAAACAGCCCGGGCTGTCAGAGATAAATTTTCCGAAGATGAAATACGCTTCTGTCTCATAACATCCATAATCGGGAACAATCACCACCCAATATACGACAGGGAAAAACCTTCAGTAGAATTAGATTTTGGTTATATTTCTCTGGGTTACGGGTGGTTATTTCCAAAACACACACATATCTCTGCGGGAATCGGAGGAGCGTTGAAAGACAGAAAAAATCTCAGAAATCAATTTATCAGTTTTCTGAAATTTCACAATCTGACACCATCGAATCAACTGACAGGTTGTTTTATACCGATCTCCAGATTAAAACAACCCATCTGTACTGATAGAATTATGCTGACCGGAGATGCGGCAGGTCTGGTCGACAGTTTCAGTGGCGAAGGAATAAAAAACGCCATAATTTCAGGAAAAACAGCAGCGGAAACTGCTTATGAAGTTTTGAATAGCAATAAGAAAGTGACAGCCGCCCTCTACAGAAAAAAGATATACTCACAGATTGCACAGGACTTAATCTGGTCTATGCGGATAAGCAAATTGTCAAACCGGTATGAAAACATAGTGTACGGAAAGTTGCTATTCAGTGAAAAAATCATCAAAAAATACTTTACAGTCATGAGAGGTGAAAAAAATTATAAACGTTTCTTTATTGAAACTATTATTTCTTTACCTTTTCTCTTTTCCTAATCGATAAATTTATATAAAATAGCTGCGAACAAATTAAAGTAAAATTGTCTATTAGGAGATTATGAATGGAATACACTCCGGAAATCGAAGAGATGTGTATAGTCGCCAAAGGACCAAAAAACGGTCCGGCACCGATTCCCCAGGAAGGGAAATGGACTCAGGCGAAAGAGATTAAAGACATTTCAGCTTTCACACACGGTGTGGGCTGGTGTGCCCCTCAGCAGGGAGCCTGTAAACTGACCCTGAATGTAAAAGAGGGTATTATTGAAGAAGCACTTGTTGAAACCATTGGTTGTACGGGGATGACCCATTCCGCGGCTATGGCTGCTGAAATACTCGCGGGAAAAACCATGCTTGAAGCCTTAAATACCGACCTTGTCTGTGATGCAATTAATGTCGCTATGAGGGAACTTTTCCTTCAGGCTGCTTACGGAAGAAGCCAGTCGGCTTTCTCGGAGAATGGATTACCTATCGGTGCGGGACTGGAAGATCTGGGTAAAGGTCTCCGGTCTGTTACAGGAACAATGTACAGCACAAAAGATAAGGGTCCCCGATACCTGGAAATGGTTGAGGGTTATGTCACAGAAATGGGGCTCGACGAAGATGATGAAGTGATCGGATACAAATTTGTCAGAATGGGTGTCATGATGGAAAATATCGCAAAAGGTATGAATGCCGGAGAGGCTCTTACCAAAGCAACCGGAACATACGGCCGTTTTGAAGAGGCTGTAAAAACTATCAACCCGAGAGAAGAGTAAGGAGTTAAATGTATGGCACTTTTTGAAGGATATTCCAGAAGAATAGACCAGATAAACAAGGCTCTCGCTCAGTACGGGATCAGTTCCGTTGAGGAATGCCTTGAAATATGTAAAGAAAAGGGTTTCAACCCTGTAGAAATAGTAGAATCGGTACAGAACATTGCATTTGAAAATGCCAAATGGGCGTACACTGTCGGTGCGGCAATTGCCATTAAAAAAGGACAGACAAAAGCCGCCGAGATTGCCACAACAATCGGAGAAGGTCTACAGGCTTTCTGCATTCCCGGATCAGTTGCAGATCAGAGAAAAGTAGGAATCGGTCATGGGAACCTGGCGTCCATGCTATTAAAAGAAGAGACCGAGTGTTTTGCATTCTGTGCGGGCCATGAGTCTTTTGCCGCCGCTGAAGGAGCGATCGGCCTGGCCAGATCGGCCAACAAGGCCAGAAAATCTCCTCTCCAGGTAATTCTCAACGGTCTTGGAAAAGATGCGGCACAGATTATTGCCCGAATCAATGGTTTCACTCATGTAGAAACGGCTTTCGACTGTAATACGGGTAAACTGTCTGAAACAAAAGTAAAGGCCTACTCCAAAGGAGACAGAGCTGCCGTAAGATGTTTCGGTGCAGATGATGTAAGTGAAGGTGTAGCTATTATGTCTGCAGAAAATGTATCTGTTGCGATTACCGGGAACTCTACGAATCCCACAAGGTTCCAGCATCCTGTTATGGCCACATATAAAAAGGAAAGACAGAGCGAAGGTAAATCTTTCTTCTCCGTCGCTTCCGGCGGGGGTACAGGTAGAACTCTGCATCCCGACAATATGGCGGCGGGACCGGCATCCTACGGAATGACTGACACAATGGGAAGAATGCACTCAGATGCTCAATTTGCCGGGAGCTCCTCTGTTCCGGCTCATGTGGAAATGATGGGACTGATCGGTATGGGCAACAACCCTATGGTCGGTGCTTCTGTTGCTGTTTCTGTTGCTGTTGAACAAGCTATGAACTAGATTTTTCCATAGGAGATGACCCTAGAGACGCCCGACAAGGCGTCTCTAGGGCTTTTTTTTATTAAAAACATAAGTTAGAGCCACAATAGGCATTATCCGGGGACCTTTCATTCCATTGTATTCCTGCCATTCCCACCAGGCCCCGGCTCCCAGCCGCAATCCCAATCCCCAGGGACTGTACCTTATCATCAGCGACAATCCCACAAGCCAGCCGGCATAGGGTGAGGTTATAATGGGATCCCAATCGACATATTTGTTTTCCCAGAAGTCGGCATAAGCCAGAGGGCATCCCGCTTCCAGATCAAAGTACCAACGACTGTCAGGCCTGCAAAGGCGGTAAAAGATCAGGAAATTGGCCTTGAGAGATTTAATATTGGGAATGCCAAAGCCGCCGCTGGTTTTCAGCCCCCAGTTACTATCAGAAATAAATTCAATCCCTGCGCGAAGCGATAAGATCTGGTCAAACTCCAGCATAAAGGAGATATGTTCATGACAGTGTAGTGAAACTGATAGAGAAAGAAACACCACAATGACAGAGAGTATTCTTTTCACTTTATGATCTCCCTGATTATAAAATACTATCTGATTATATTTTTTCCAATTTTTCCTTGAGAATATATATTAGAATTAAAATACTCGGGATCAAAAATAAAAAGTGCTTCTACTAAATATAAAGTGGTAATACAATTACAAGAAATACCGGGATTTTATCATAAAGAGGTTAATTCCATAATGACTGAATATAAAACCATTTTAATAGTAGATGATGAAATGATAATAGCCATGAATGAAGCAATTATGCTGGAAAGAAACGGCTATAATGTTATTACTGCTGTTAATGCTGAAAAGGCTCTTAAAGCAGTCGGTGAGAATACTGTCGATCTGATTCTAATGGATATTGATTTGGGTCTTGAGGAAATGGATGGCATTGAAGTTGCCAGGTTAATCCTAAAAAATTACAATATTCCAATTGTATTTATATCATCTCATACTGAACGGGAAGTGGTAGAAAAGACAGAAAAAATTACCTCCTATGGCTATATTATTAAAGGTTCCGTCGAAGCAATCCAACTGACATCGATTAAGATGGCCTTTAGACTTTTTGAAGCTAATGTAAGAGAAAAAGAGAAAGAGAAAAAACTGCAGGAAAGCCTGGAACGATACCAGACATTATTTGATGATCTGGCTGATCCGGTTTTAATCTTTATGGACGAATTTCCCAATACATTCCTGGATTGCAATCATGCTGTAATAGAAAAATACGGTTATACACGTGAAGAAATATTAAAAATGAATCCCAATAGTCTTCAGCCAACAGATAGTTTTGAAGATATGCTGGTTAATATCCAGAGCGGTAAACCATTATTCTATGAAGCAGAACATTTTGATAAAAATGGTAGAAAATATTTTGTTGATATTCATTCCCGTCCTATTAAATATAAAGGGATGAATTCCCATATCAATATTATAAGAGATATAACAAAGCGTAAAAACCTGGAGAAACATATCCGTCAATCGGAAAAGATGGAATCCATTGGCCACCTGGCTGGTGGTATTGCTCATGATTTTAATAATCTCTTAACAGTCATCATCGGCTATGCCGCTCTTTCTCAAAATTTGACAACCCAGGGGAGCCGTTTAGAAAAATACATAAAACACATTTTTAATACCGGTGAAAAAGCAAAGGAATTAGTCAATCAGATATTGACCTTCAGCAGGCAGAATCCGGATATAAGAAGTGCAATTCTTTTAAAACCCGTAATAGATGATATTGTACAACTGCTCCGGGCTTCCATACCCTCATCAATTGAGTTCCGGTTAGATCTGTCAGAAGACACAAAACCCGTATTAGCAGATAGTACAAAAATCCATGAGGTTCTTCTTAACCTGTGTACAAATGCAGTAAATGCGATGAAAGAGATTGGTGAACTTGAAATAACCTTAAGAGAAAAGATGATTGAAGAAGAATTTGAAGGGCGAATAGGATTATGCAAAGCCGGTTTGTACTCGGTAATTTCCATAATAGATGATGGATCGGGTATGGATGAAGATGTTCTTACCCATATTTTTGAACCTTTTTTCACCACTATGGAAGTTGGAAAGGGTACTGGTCTTGGACTGGCAGTCGTATTTGGCATAGTTCAAAGTCATGAGGGAAATATTCTTGTAAAGAGTGAACCTGGAAAAGGCACGGAATTTCAAATCTTTCTTCCTAAAACCGATGAACGTGTTCTTGAAGAAGAGGAAGAAGAAAAAATTGTGACCGGTGGAAATGAACACATTCTCTTTGTTGATGATGAACAGGATATAAGTATAATGTTTAAAGAGATTCTCAGTAATCTGGGGTATCAGGTAACAGTCTATTCTGAAAGCCTGAAAGCCTTTGAATCTTTTAAAAATGGATCAGACCAATTTGATATAGTCATTACTGATCAGACAATGCCTGGTTTAACAGGATTTGAATTATCAAAAAAAATGTTACAATTGAAACCCGACATCCCTATTATCCTGTGCACAGGTTTCAGCAATCTTATTGATGAAAAAAAAGTTCTCGATGCTGGAATTCGGAAGTTTATCATGAAACCTTATGATATGAATGAATTAGCCATTGCCATAAGAAGTACACTGGATGAGAAGACAATTGTTGTATAGGTAAGATACAACGAAAAGAGGATTTTTATTATTTGAAATTCATAATCTAAGAACCCTCACCCTATTGTTGGCTGCTCGCCGGCTCACTGTCTTTTTTCAAACCGAAATTGGTCTTCACCTCATCCCAGAGCATACTATTACCCACAAGTCATATCAATTTACGAATTTAGGACCAATATTGAAGCAACAGACTTTGTATCTCTGTAGTCATTAATATGGATATAAGACCTTTCATTGAACCCTCACCCCCGGCCCCTCTCCCACAAGGAGAGGGGAGCGAAAAGACATATATAAATTATCGAGGTGGATTCAGCTATGCTGGTCTTGTAGAAATTGCAGGAGAATTGAGGAAAGAAGAAACTGCTGCGGAGAAAATGACCTGGCACTTACTTAGAAATAGGCGATTTAGAGGTCTCAAATTCCGTAGACATGAGAGGCGAGACTCGCAGCCTCGAACAATGTGATGAATTAAAGCTCATACTGGAATTGGATGGAAGTGTTCATCTAAAAAGCAATCAAAAAGAAAAAGATAAAAAAAGAGAAGATTACTTGAAATCAGAAGGTTATGGCATTATCCGATTCGAAAATTATATAATTATCAATAGACCAGAAATCTTATTTCAAAAATTTAAAATGTACTTAATCCTCCCTCTCCTTGTGGGAGAGGGCCGGGGTGAGGGTTGGAAAGCAGATTTTATTTACATATAACGTTAACTTGTGGGTAATAGTATGCCTTCAGGGGGCCGGGGGGCTCTATAGGCAGCATGCTGAGACTTGTGGGTAATAGTATGATCCCAGAGGGAGAGGGAAGAAGCAGTTACTATTTATTGAAGAACAGATTCTGAGAGCTGAGACCATTCTCCAATAGAAGAATAATGACTTTGTTGAGCTGCCCGACAGCACCGGATAAAGAAACCGGAAAAGCTGTTAAATTGTCCTGATTTTACACTCAGCCAGTCGGGTCAGTTCCAACTTTTTATTATTTTAGAATTCATAAATAGTGGTTCCAGGGAAACCGCTGACCGATCATACCTAGTGCTAAACACCGGAAGTTTCGCTCAGGCCAGTCGGTCACATCGTACAAAATATTTGTTATGAAACAGGCCTTCGCCGACAGAATAGGACGTTATAGTCAGCAGCTTTTTATCAGGCAAAATATTGCAAAAATTAAGCATTCATTTTACCAAATTCCAGCGGCCGATAACGCTATATTGCTGTCGACTTCCTGATCTTCAGTGTGAGGGAATTTTTACCCAAACAGTCAGCGGTTCCACGTGGCAAATGATCTTTTTTTTAAACGCCGATAGTTCTGGGAAAAGATCCTGAGAATCAGGTTTTTTTACCAGGACTGTCGGCGGTGATAAAGAAAAGGGTTTCGAAGAATCCCGGTGTCGTTGTAGCAGTTAATTGTTTTATCCAAATTGGCGGACGGTCAGCTGATTCTTAAATCAAAACCAGCCAACCGAATTTGAACAACGCTGCAGGGGAACAGGAATATTTGTTATCGAGTGAGCCCCGGCGAACGTACCGCCGACTTGTCGGCTGACGATAACACCCGAAATATTCTGTTTAAGCGGTACGCTGACCTGCCGATTCCTAATCCGATCACGTAGACAGAATTCTTTAAAAACTCATAAGCACAAAAAAATCCCCATTCCGATCGGAACAGGGATTTTTAATTCTTTTACCTGATGTTTATTATTTAGCTTCGTCATATGGAAAAGGAATAAAGGAATACCTTTCATCTGATCCTTCGATTCCAATTGAAATGATATCTGAAAAATCAACATCCTGAGGGAATGCTAATATAACCTTTTTGTTATCACTTGATTTTCCAATATAC
The DNA here is from genome assembly GCA_016342385.1 of Spirochaetaceae bacterium. GTDB lineage: Bacteria > Spirochaetota > Spirochaetia > DSM-2461 > DSM-2461 > Spirochaeta_F. The sequence continues at coordinate 9,507 of JAEINM010000113.1, forward strand.
TGATTCTTCTCATCATCATATTCAAGGTAAACCAAATAGTCTTTCTCTCCAAAATATGCATTCTCCCAATAAACATAAATTGAAGTACTGTTAACTCTTTCAATAAAAACATGCTGATTTGCTTTAAAAAAGCTCCTACTATCTACACCTGGTAAAGCCCAAATTCCTTCCAGTTCAATATTTGTAGAATTTGCATCTGCAAAAAGAGTGATAGTTAATGTTAGTAATATAAAAGTTAATAGCTTTTTCATTAAGGCCTCCCTAAAAATATGTGTTTGCTGGATTAGATGTCTCCCAGCCATCAGTAGTAAACTGAAAATCAGTTTCTGAAGTCGTTAATCCTATTGGATTTACTAAATATCGTTGCCAACCAAATTGTCCACCTCTGCTCACCTCTATATGATTATGTGGTCCAGTAGAAGAGCTTGGTACATTAGAATTATTACTTTCTGGGAACACTGAAATTGTTTGTCCTGGTTTATATTGAGACCTTACTGATGGCAGATCATCAACATCACTGTGTTTAACTCTTATTCGTATATCTGTTCCTAATACTGTTAGAACAAATGGATTCGATCCAGCAGGGTCAACACTTTTAACAGATGTGTACCAAGGAGTTCTTAAATCTCCTGATGCATTGGTGATAGCAGGGTTTCTAATGCCATCAACTCCATAATGGGCAGTTGTATCATAGTCACCTGTTAACTCCTGATCGACATCAAATCCTTCAGATAAAACACCATCTTCGACATAATCTTCAATACTTTCAGGAACTACTAATTGATTATATTCGCCCTTTCTTTCAATTTGCTCTTGTTCAA
>JAEINM010000114.1 GCA_016342385.1 Spirochaetaceae bacterium
AGCTCAGGAACCTCGGTTCTGTCAGTGTGGAAAACCTGGAAGTTGAATTGAGATGGAATGATAAATATGGAAATGTTCTCCATAAAATAACGGAAACCTTAATATCGGAAAACAATCAGTCTTTGAACAAGGGGAGAGACAGAATATTCAATTTGTTTTCCCCTATTCCCCGGATCGCAATGAACCAGGATAAGGATTTCTCTATAAGGATAAACAGGATAAATTAAGTGATTGAGACAAAAGATGCTACAGATATAAAGGAGATAGACTGGTCCCAATGGCGGGCTGAAAAACATGCGGTCATAACCTATATTTTTTCTGATGAAAAAGTTCTGCTAATCAATAAAAAACGTGGTCTTGGAGCAGGAAAAGTCAATGCTCCCGGCGGTCATATAGAGATGGGAGAAACAAAAATTGAAGCGGCTGTTCGGGAAACGGAAGAGGAAGTGGGCTTAACTCCGGAGGATCTCATCGAAGCGGGGACTCTCTATTTCCAGTTTTCCAATGGTCTTAAAATGGAGGGAACCGTATTTATCTCTTATGCTTATTCCGGTGAAATGATAGAAACAGATGAAGCCGATCCCTTCTGGGTTTCAGTTGAAGACATCCCCTATAAAAATATGTGGGAAGATGACCTTTTATGGCTGCCTCATGTCATTAAGGGGAAAAAAATCATTGGCCGATTTATTTTTGATGATGATAAAATGCTCAGTTATTCCCTGGATATCATCTAGATGAAACTTTCTCGTCTCCTGCTGAAAAATGAAGAGAAACAGATTATTTCTATAACCGGAGGTGGAGGAAAGACTTCAACACTCTTCACACTTGCCAGGGAACTGGCTAATTTCAGAGTTCTTTTAACAACGACAACAAAAATCCTTTTACCTGAGTCATCCGGTTTGTACGATATTGTCATTGAAAAAAATAATGAGCGCCTGCTACAACTAATCTGCTCAAAACCACATAAGAACCATATTGTTTGCGGAATCACTTCAGAAAAATATCCCGAAAAATTAACCGGTTGCTCAGAATCTTTTTTAAATGAAGTCAAAGAGTTCTACGATTATATACTAATTGAAGCAGATGGTTCGGCCGGAAAGCCAATTAAAGCTCCGGCAGAACATGAACCTGCAGTCTCTCAATATTCAACCATGTATATAGGTGTTATAGGAATGGACTGTCTTGAAAAAAATGGCAGTTCCGAAAATGTCCACAGACCGGAACTTTTCTCAAAGATTAGAAATAAAAGAGAAAGTGAACTTATCTCTGTCGATGACATTATCAGACTTGTTAATTCACCAGTAGGTTTATTTAAAGGATCTTCTGAAAGTGGCAGAAAAATACTGCTCTTGAATAAAGGAGAACTCCTTTCTGAATCTATAGGGATTTCAATGGTAGACAGAATAGTGGAAGAAGCGGATTTCCCCATAGAGGTTGTTCTCAATTCCTATTTGAAATCTGATTCTGTATTGTACAATAGAGAGAATAAGCCTTTGGATTTTACATCAGCATAAAAAAGGGAGTACTGCCTTTCTTTCTTTCGGGTACTCAGGGAAATTATCGAGATACCATTTGTGGATTTTCATGGCTCTCGGAGCGAGATTCGCTATGGTAAAAACAAAAAAAGCCGTTCCCGCCAGAGACCAGGTCAGGAGAGCCCATCCTCCCCATTCAAGGATTTCTCCCAGATAATTAGGAGAGGAAACCCATCGGAACATACCGCCGAATGGTATGGAATAAGAGGTCCTGTCCCTGTCCCTTAGTTTCCTCAAAATGGAATCCGAGGTTTTATTAATGATATATCCTGCCAAAAAGAAGCTGATTCCCAGAAGAAACTGCCAGCTCAACAGCCAGGAAATATCACTTATAGGACGTATTATAAAGAGAAAATAGAAATTAATATAACTATTCATCAGATTAAAAATAAATCCCCATACCATTATTATAAGAAAGAAAGGCTTTTCAGGATCACTGATCCGGAAAGGATATATGAGAGACCTGTGAAAATAATGACTGAGCCATATGAGTAGAAAAATAAAGGATGGAACCGTAAAAGGGTGTATGGCAAAGAACAGTACAGGTAATAAAAAAGAGGGCATCTCCATGAGAATCCAGGCCAATCGTGAGGATATAGAAGGTCCCCATCCCTTTCGACCGAATCTTCCATAAGGAGCTGTTATAAACAGAAGAAGTACAAAAATGAAAAGGGCCAGAATAAATTCGATTGAGAGAAGAGTATAGTACAGCGTACCTGCCATACTATTACTGCTGCACCAGATTCAGCATTTTTCTAAAAGAAGAGTCCTCTTTCTTGAGTTCTTTAGACCCCCGTGTAATTTTGCAGAGACTCAGTCCAAGATCTCTGGAAATCTGTCGCTGTGTAATCCCGCTGTCTATAAGTTTTACGAGAGCCCAACGGGAGGAAACTTCATAAACTTCATTATCTGTTAATAGACTCCTGAGGAAATCTTCAATTAATTCACTATCATCTGTTCTGGAAAGAGCAAGGACCAGTTCTTTGAATGCATCATCTTCATCTTTTTTATCCATTTTTCTAATATAGGGAAGGCCTTTTTATATGTCAAGAACAATAAGCGTTTCTATGGATAATAACGCATTATGATCCTCTCGATGACTCAACAGGGGACTATTTTCACTATTTATTTTCTCCCAAGCTTAAACATTCCCCGAATCTGCTCTATAATCTCATATATGAATGAAAATGACATATATGATCTGCAGATAAAGATTTCCTATCTCGAAGGTTTTGTGAATGACTTGAATGGTGTAATTATTACGCAGGAAAAATCCAGCAGTCAGATGAAAAGAGAAATCGTCTTACTGAAAAACAAGATTGAACAACTGGAAGAGAGAATAGAAAACAAGGGTCATGATGTAAAACACGATGAGGCTCCCCCTCATTACTGAAAGGGATTCTACCTGAGGAATTCATCCTCCAACCCGTAATCATGAATTTTTCTGTGCAGGGTTTTTCTCCCGATACCCAGGATATCGGCAGTTTTACTCTTATTGCCTTTTTCCTGATTCAGGGTATTCCTGATAATAATTTTCTCAGCTTCAGCCAGACTGATCCCCATGGTTATTTTAATATAGTTCCCTTCCGGCTCTTCTGTCAGAGCAGGAGGCAGATCGTCTATGGATATGATGTGTTTTTTACAGAGGACAACGGCACTTTCAAGGCAGTTTCTCAATTCTCTGACATTTCCCGGCCAGCTGTAATTGTAGAGAGCCATAGCCGCTTTGGGGTCAATACCTTCAATAGATTTATTATTTTCTTCGGCGAATTCATTTAAAAAAGAGGCCGCAAGGAGCTGAATATCCTCTTTTCTCTCTCTCAGGGGAGGAATGTGAATATTAACCACATTCAACCTGTAGAAAAGGTCTTCCCGGAAATTCCCATCTTCAATCTCTTTTTTCAGATCTCTGTTCGTGGCCGCTACAATTCTGACATCTGTCTGAACAGTTTTTTCTCCACCAACCCGTTCAAAAGCCTTCTCCTGAAGTACCCGCAGTATCTTTATCTGTACAGACTGATTAATCTCTCCAATCTCATCGAGAAAAATAGTCCCTCTGTCAGCCAGTTCAAACCGCCCTTTTTTCAGACCGACAGCGCCTGTAAATGATCCCTTCTCATGACCGAATAATTCACTCTCTAAAAGAGATTCCGAAAGAGCCGCACAATGAACTTTCACAAAGGGTTGATCTCCTCTGGTCGACAACTGATGCAGGGCATCGGCGACAAGTTCTTTCCCCACCCCACTCTCTCCGGTGATAAGGACAGAAGCTTTTGAAGGAGCGACTTGAACGAGGAGTTCAAAGATTTTCTGCATCTGGGCGCTTTTACCAATTATATTTGAATAATTTCTCTTTTTCTCGAGCTTTTCAACTTCCTCTTTTAAAGCTCGATGCTGAAGAACCAGTTCTCTAGAAGAAAGAGCCCGTTTTACAAGAAGAGTCAGCCTGTCCAGATTAACCGGCTTCGTCATAAAATCATAAGCACCATCTCTCATGGCATTGACGGCATTCTCGACTGTTCCATGACCGGTTAAAATTATTACCGGTACAGTGGGATAGGAATTGCTGATTTTTTTCAACAGTTCCTCACCGGATAATCCCGGCATTCTCAAGTCGGAAATAACCAGGTCGATCTCAACTTTCAGCATCACTTTTAACGCTTCATTGCCATCTTCTGCTAGAAAAATACTGTATCCGTCCATTTCCAGAGACTTACCAAGTCCCACCCGGATATTCAGTTCATCATCAACAACTAAAATATTAAATTTCATCCTTTTCTCCATCCCAGCCCAACAGGCGTTGCTCTTTTTGAGGTATTGGAAAAATAAAAGTAAAATTCGTACCCTCTCCCACAATAGAGTTCAGGCGGATCTCTGCCGAATGTTCTTTCATAATTTTATAAACAAGAGTCAGTCCCAGTCCGGAGCCGCTATCTTTTGTCGTAAAATAGGGTTCAAATATCTTGTCTTTTAGTTCTTCCGGAATTCCGGGACCCGTATCGGCAATAGACACGGCAACACTGTCGTGAACTCTGAATGTACTGATTTTCAGTAACCCCGCCTCTCCTTTCATAGCCGCCTGGGCATTTTTAATGATATTGAGAAAGGCCTGTTTAATCAATTTATCATCGAGTTTCAACTCCGGCAGGTCTTTTTCCAGATTCTTTATAATTTCTATAGATTCCTGCTCCAGTTCAAAGTGAATAAACTCAATAAGCTCTTCGATAAGAGAATTAATACAGCGGCATTTCGGATCCGTATCCATAGGTCTTACAGCAAAGAGATAATTGACGACAATCTGATTTAAACGGTCCACTTCTTCATTGACGACATTTAAATAATCGAGAAGATCCGCTTTACACACATCATTCTCCGCATTGAGACATTTCTGCATAAGCTGAATGTGTATGCTGATCGATCCAAGGGGATTCTTGATCTCATGAGCCACTCCGGCTGCCAGTGTTGTGAGAGAGGCAAGACTTTCCGCTCGTCTCAGGCGGAGAGATTCGGCTCTTTTTTCCGTAACATCCTCCAGAGAGATAAAACTTCCTTTTATTGTCCCTCTGTCAACAAGGGGAAGAATGCTTAAAGCCAGTGTCTTTACTTTATCCCCAATCTGTATATTAAAATCTTTTTCATCTACTCTCTCTTGAGAGAGGAGATTGCTCTCAATAAAGTCGGAAATATCCTTATCGTGTACAGCTTTCCATATTTTCTTTTCAAGAAAATCATTCCCGCTCAGCTTGAGAAATCGTCTGGCCTGGGTATTGATAAACAAAAGATCGTGATTGATATCGGAGACCATGATACCGGCAGGAAGCGAAGAGAGAACCGTTTCAAGGACCTTATTGCCCTCAACAAGATCATTCACAATGGTTTTTATCTGCTCTGCATTCTGTCTTGGTAAAGCCTTAATGGCTCTTTCGGTTAATTTTCTCATAATCAGCCTTTCATTTCATAATAAAGACTTTCCAGTAATAAATTGTGACTCTGATTCAAAACCTCAAAATTCATCGAATAATTTCGAATTTTATTATTCCATTTTGACAGATTTCCCGTAATTTGAGTATTTATTCCCTTCTGCAGAGATTCTTTAAGCAATAGATTCAGCTGAATAGACAATTCTTCCAGGAAAGGCATAAACATATCTTTTCCAAAGCTCCCGGGAATAACATCGTGGAACAGAACATTTTTTTTCTGAACTGAAGAAATAAAGAATTCGGCCTGTTCTCTTAATTGACTATAGTTTAAATCGTGATGAGAGAGGAAAAACTCCCTCAGCGATTGAAAAGAGCTCTCTTCCTGTTTAAATATTCTTTTAAGAACCATCTGACTCTGATCTCTATTTCTACGGGAAAAACCATATGCCCTCACTCTGGATTTAATAGTAGGTAAGATAGCTCCGAAACGGGTGGTTACAAGGATAAAATGAAGATTTGACGGCGGTTCCTCCAGGATTTTAAGCAGGGCATTTCTGGCACCTTCCTGCATATGATCGGCATTTTCCAGAATGACAACTTTTTTTTCTCCGGCTCTATGAGCCCATGTGGATATTCTACGAATCTGATTAATAGGTGTGGATCCCGGAACGGCCAAAGCCAGTTTCTTACAATCAGCCAGGAGAGAACTGATCAATTTCTCTGTTTTTTTTTCAGAGGGTAACTCTTCTCCAGGAAGAAATAGTTCGATATTATCTGTTATGGAGGTCAATTGAGCCTGACATTTCTTAAGCTTGGCTGTTTCACCTTCCCATAGGACAGTATCAAATCGTTTGAGAAGTTTCCGTACATTTCTGACAAACATATATCGGGATACCTGATTATCATTTTTTAAAAATACATCTGCTGAAGCAGCAATCTCTTCATAAAAGTATCGCCCTCCTGTAAGCAGAGTATAGGGATGATTCATCACTCTATGATCTCTGCAGGAACGGCAGTTACAATTCCAGGACGCCTCTTTATTAGCACAGGTCAGGGTTCTTGCCAATTCCAAAGCTGCCGTCATCTTTCCCGAATAGGCGGGTCCGAAGAATAATATGGATGAAGGCAGAGATTGGGTTTTTACATCGTGAACCAGTCTATTCTTTACTGTATCCTGCTCCAGGAGATTCTCAAACATTTAATCAGTTCCTCTATTTTTTTATGCTGTTTATTACAGCAGAACCAGTACTTTCAAGATAGGGAAAAATCTTTATAAAATAAGGGACAAAAAAACTGTCCGATAGAGCTTTATCCATTGAGATAAAAGTTTGAAAATCCAGAAAATATGTCAATAGTGAGCATATGATAATACCTTCCAATAATCCGAGAATAAATCCCAATCCTTTATCAAAACTAAGTGCCGTAGTTTCCACAAGCATTTTTGAGATGAATTTTTCAGCGACTTTCAATCCCGCAAATATCACAATAAAAACCAGAAAGAAAGAGAGGCCTTCGTTCCAGAGGTGGTTTCCAAACTGTTCCGTAAAAAACCCGGCAAGGGCTTTGTAAAATGCCATGGCCGCCAATAATCCAAGAATTAACGCTCCAATGGAAAATAACTCCTTAATTAAACCGTTGAATAACCCCCTTATGGCGGCAATGCCCATAAGGATTAAAAAAATAATATCAATAGTTGCAAGATTCATTTAATACCTCAATTATCATTTTAGAAATTATAGCTGCACTGTCATTACTGCTGATTTTCTGTGCGGCTTGTTTCATATTGTTCAATGTGTCTTTATTATCCATTATATTTTCAATAGAATCCATAAAAGTTTCGGAAGAAATTTCCTTCCGCAGGATTTTAGAACAGCCGAAATCCCGAAAAAGCTCAGCATTTTTAACCTGTTCTCCTCTGGATCCCGATTCGAGAGGAATTAATAGAGATGGGAGAGCTGCCGCGGCAAATTCCCAGAGGGCGCTGGCTCCGGCTCTGCTGACAACCAGATCCGAAGCGGCCAGAAGATGTGCAACATCTTTGTGAAAATAAGCCGCCCCATAGTAATTTTCTTTAGTGATCTCTCTAAAGTTTTTTTCACCGGTCTGATGAATAACATAATATTTTTCTGTGAGCTTATCCAGATTATCGAGAAGGAGTTTATTGATTTGCTCTGCTCCTGAACTACCGCCCATAACAAGAAGAACGGGTTTATTTCTATTGATGTTAAAAAGGCTTTTCCCTCTTTCTGCATCACCCTTGAAAAAATCAGAGCGGACAGGATTCCCTGTAACAAAGACTTTTGCCCCTATACGCCGGGAGAAATATTTTTTACTGACCTCTGATGACAGGAGAACTTTATCCGCTGCAACAGAGTTAATTCGAGTTGCCAAACCGGGCACGATATCAGAGTCATGAGTAAAAACAGGAATACGCAAAATAGAAGCAGCAGCAACGGGAGGTACAGTGACAAACCCCCCTTTTGAAAAGACGAGATCCGGTCGCAGTTTCATTAGTAGAATGAGAGAGGCAAAAAAACCTGCTATAATCTTAAAAATATCTGTGAAATTCTGAAAAGAAAAATACCGTCTCAATTTTCCGCTGGGAATACTGTAAAATGATATTCCCGTCTGATCAATAATTCTTTTCTCCATACCTGTTGAAGACCCAAGCCAGAATATTTTAAAATCCTGCTCCTTTAGTTTTTCTATGACAGCCAGTGCGGGATAAACATGACCTCCCGTTCCACCGCCGGTAAAAAGGACTTTCTTTCTCATTAAGACACCTGTTTTTTTCTTTAAGATACCCTAAGAACCGAGCTAATGCAATGCGGTCATAATATTTTATATTGGCTTCTTTTTTTGTTGAAATACTGATTGTACAGTACTATATTTATATTAGAACATTTCTTAAGGAGGTCTTTATTGATGATTCCACCAAAGAAGTCGACTTCCGGAATGATAACCGGAAATACAAATTTAAAAATAATAGGCCTAATGTGCCTTGAGATAAAGTGAGATCAAGTCTGACCTATTTCATAGAGTTCTGCTTGTTCCGAAAAGCCGACTTTCCAAGTCGGCTTATTTTTTTGCCATAAGCATTAATAATAATATAGAAATGTGATAGGTTAAGAATATGCCTAAGAATGAAAATAATAAATGCTTTCTCCTTATCAATCCCAACCGCTTTCCCCAGTATGTAAAAATCTTAAAAAAAATAGTGAAACGATACCCGATCTTCCATGTTATAGAGTCGGAAGATTACGAACACTTTTTAGTATCTATCGATGAATACTATTACAGCAAAAAACCCTTTTTATTGATCTGGGGCGGAGACGGAACCGCTCATTCTGCCATTAACAGGTTAACTGAATTGCGAATTAAGCATCCGGAAGATAAAATCAGACGATCAATCGGTTTTTTAAGAGGCGGCTCGGGGAATGGGATACAGGATTCTTATGAAGTTCCTTTTAGTATTTTTAAACAATTAAAAACCTATATTCACAGTATGGAAAATAACTATGCCATTGATGTGGATCTGATAGAAGTTGATTTTGACGGGAAAACCGAATATACACAGTTAGCCGGAGTCGGTTTTGATGCGTATATATTAAATATACGGGATAATGATAAATATAAATCCGGTCCCCTGAAGGGGATAATTAAACCGGGAATGTGGAATTATCTCTCTGCCGTATCAAAAGCACTTTTTGTAAGAATGGATAAAAATGACGATACCTACAAACTGAAGATGCATTTCGGAAGATATATTTTTCAGGGAACCCGTGTTAATGCTGAAATAAAATTTGATCATCTGGAAAAAGAGTGCAATCCCTTAATGATTGAAGTGGGAAACAGACCTTATTTCGCCGCGTTATTCAAAATATGTCCCCATGTGGTGTGTAACAGCGGATCCATGAATCTCTATGTGTACAATAAAATGACCAGAGGAACCATGCTGATGAATCTATGGTACTTCTGGACGGGTCAGCACAATAGAATCAATGACCGTTTTGCCAAAAAGAAAAGACCAATCATAGAAAATTTTGAAATAAAAAGCAGTCAGATCAGTTCAAAAAAACCCTTTCATTTTCATATGGATGGAGACTTGAGAAAAGTGGAGACCGCTTTAAACGGAAAGTATAATCTCGATTTCACCATACTGCCCGAATCCATCACGTTTTTGGTTCCAGAAGTGTTTTTTAATAAATTCCACCCTGCAGGGATATAATAAAGGCAAGGGATATTTCAAGGAGAAACTCAATGTATTCTAATGAGACATTCAATAGTGCGACAGATGAGTTTCTAGGACTGATTAGGCCTTTACACGGGGAAATAACTGATTTTAAACCTCAATCAGATTACTGGACAATAGAAGAGAATATTATCCATGTCTGTGAATCTGAAATAAATGCCTATTTCAGACTGCGAACGATTCTGGCTGAACCGGGAATCGATACATTCGTGACCAATGAGCAATCGTGGGCTGAGAGCATAAAGGGGTTTAAACCTCATCTCGATCTTTTTGTAGAAATATTCAAAAATATAAGAGCCCTGGAATCTCAGATTTTAACCACTCTGAATTATAATGATTTCTCTGAAAACTATGTCATTCACCGGGATTTTGGAAAAGTGTCTATTCAGACCTGGATAGACTGGTATTCAGAAAAACATATTCAATTTCATATGGATCTGATAAACAGAAATATACGGTTATGGAATGAGCAGAAATAGTAGCTGGTGTTTTGTATACACTTGTTGAGTTGTCGACAGATTACACAGTTATCGGAAGCGGATTTCTCCGCTCCTGTTAAGTAGTTTTTTTAAGGAGAGGAGACCTCACATGTATATGTTGCTAATAGGTTAGCCA
>JAEINM010000115.1 GCA_016342385.1 Spirochaetaceae bacterium
CAAAAATAAACTGGGAAATACCGATATCCGAAGCTGGATTGTCAATGAAGTGAAGGGAGGGGTCTCCGACTTCCTGCACAAAAATGAAAAAGCCGCCAAAGCTCTGGAAGAGAGAATTATCAACAATGAAAAGTTGAGAAAAGAACTCAATACAGTCAAGAAAGAAGCTAAAGCGGCGGCCAAAAAGATCAGTTTGAAAATTCCGAAACTGAAAGACTGCAAATATCATCTCCCCGATGGAGAAAAAGGTGAAAACTCAACCATTTTTATTACCGAGGGACAATCGGCAACGGGATCTATGGTTTCATGCCGTGATGTCTACCTGCAGGCCATCTATTCTCTTCGTGGAAAACCATGGAATTCCTACGGGAAAAGGCGGACCGAGATCTACAAAAATGAAGAACTCTATAATCTGATGATGGCTCTGGGAATTGAAAATGATATCGAAAATCTCCGATATGAGAGAATCGTTGTCGCAACAGATGCGGATAATGATGGATTTCATATCCGGAATCTTCTGCTGACTTTTTTTCTCAATTATTTCGAGGAACTGGTTATCGCCGGGCATATTCATATTCTGGAGACACCCTTATTCCGCGTGCGGAATAAGAAGGAAACGCGATACTGCTACTCTGAAAAAGAGCGGGATAAAGCCTTGGGATCCATATCCTCTCCCGAAGTAACCCGGTTTAAGGGACTCGGAGAGATTTCTCCAAAAGAATTCGGACAGTTTATCGGTGAAGACATTCGTCTGGTACCGGTTAATGTAAAGACCATTAAGAGCATACCGGAGACTCTGGAATTTTATATGGGGAAAAACACACCTGAAAGAAGAAATTACATCATGGAGAATCTTGTTTAATGGCTTATGTACAGAAAATATTTGATGAAAACTTTATAGAATATGCCTCCTATGTCATCAAGGACAGGGCAATCCCCCATCTTGATGACGGATTCAAACCTGTTCAGAGAAGGATTATTCAGTCTCTTATAGATGTGGATGACGGTAAGTTCAACAAGGTAGCCAATGTTGTGGGCCATTGTATGCAGTATCATCCCCACGGAGATGCTTCGATTTATGCCGCACTGGTTAATCTGGCCAATAAAGAGCTCTTTATCGATAAACAGGGAAACTTTGGTAATATCTATACGGGAGACCCTGCTTCGGCAGCACGATATATTGAATGCCGGCTTCTTCCCTTTACAAAAAAAGTGCTTTTCAATCCTCCTATCACGGAATTTGAACCATCTTATGACGGTAGACGTCAGGAACCGATCGTGTTCCCCTGCAAAATACCTCTTGTACTCATTCTGGGTGCCGAGGGTATTGCCGTGGGGATGGCGACAAAAATTATGCCCCATAATCTGGTGGAAGTTCTGGAAGCGGAAATTGCTGTTCTGGAAGACCGGGAATTTACGGTTTATCCCGACTTTATGACCGGTGGATTCTGTGATGTTTCCAATTACAATGAAGGGAACGGGAAAATCCTTTCAAGGGCTAAGATCGAAACGAAAGATCAGAAAACCATTGTTATTAAAGAAATCCCCTATGGTACAACGACTGAATCAGTCATGGATTCAATAGAAGCGGCAGCCCGGAAAAATAAAATTCGAATTGGTGCCATAAATGATTTCACTACTGAAGAGGTAGAGATCGAGATAAAGCTGCCACGGGGCGTACATGCTGAAGATGTCGTCGATGGACTGTATGCTTTTACCGATTGTGAAGTCTCTATCTCAACGAACCTGCTGGTTATCAAAGATAAAAATCCTGTCATAATGACCGTTCCGGAGATCATCCGCTATCATGCCGAAAACCTTCTGATCATCCTGAAAAAGGAATTGAAGCTGGAAGAGGGGCAGCTGCTCGATAAACTTCATGCCCGGACACTGGAACGGATCTTTATCGAGGAGAGGATCTATAAACGGATTGAAGAGATGAAAACCAGAGAGGCTGTCTATCTGGCCGTGCGTACGGGTTTTGAACCTTTTTTAAAAGAGATAAAGAGGGATATTACAGAAGAGGATATTGAACGGCTCTTAAAGATTGCCATCAGAAGAATCTCTCTCTATGACATCAACAAGATGAAGAAGGAAATTGAAGAGATTAATGCCCGCTTAAAAGAGATTCGATATCATCTTAAAAATCTCAAAGATTATGCTATTGGATTCTTGAGGGGAATTGTTGAAAATGATGGGGCGCGATTTCAGAGAAGAGCGGAAATTATCTCTTTTGAGAAAGTGGATATCCGCGATGCGGCGCAGAAAAACCTCAAAGTGAAATACAATAGTGACACAGGATACCTCGGTTATGATGTTTCCGGGGGGAAAGTCCTCTTTGATGCCTCTATTTATGATAAGGTGATAGTGATAAAAAAAGATGCCACCTATTCAGCCATGAATGTTCCGGGTAAATCATTTATCGGAAAGGGAATGCTCTACTGCGGACTGGCTGATAGGGAAACTATGGAAAACACAGTTTTCTCCCTTATCTATAGACATACGGAGAATGATTTTCCCTATATTAAGCGATGTAAAATCTCTCAGTTTATTATGAATAAGAGTTATGAACTGATTCCTCCTTATGGGAAGTTCATAAAGTTTACCACAAAAGAGGATGTCTCGGTTGTGGTGGACTTTAAACAGCAGAGCCTCATGCGATCTCTGGGAGATACATTTCCGGTGAATAAATATCTGATAAAAGGTGTAAAAGCCGGAGGTGTCCGATTAAAGGCAAAAGAATTTACATCGGCAAAGTTTGTAAAAACGGCTACAATAGAGAACAGTTTGTAGGGGAGACAAGCCTTGGCTTGTCTGTCCTGTGATGAAAGAGGGAACGAAAAAAAATGGATCTGCATAAACTGATTTCTGAAAAGGCTCCTCTTGTGATGGGAATTATAAACTGTACTCCCGATTCTTTTTTTGAGGGAAGTCGTAAAAGTGTTGTTGAAGAGGCTCTCACAACAGCCAGGCAGATGGTCAGTGAGGGGGCTCATATTCTCGATATCGGCGGCGAATCAAGTCGCCCCGGCTCTTCCTATGTTTCTTCGGAAGAGGAGATGAATCGTGTTATCCCTGTTATCCGGGCCATCCGTCATGAGATGGATGTTCCCCTTTCCATCGATACGAGGAAAAAAGATGTTGCAGAAGCGGCCATTGAAGCGGGTGCAGACATTATTAATGACATTTCTGCTCTGAGAGATGATCCTGAACTGGCTCCTTATGCCGCAGAGCAAGATGTGCCGGTCGTTCTCATGCATATGAAAGGAACTCCGGAAAGTATGCAGAATGGACCTTTTTATGATGATGTGCTGGTCTCTGTTAAAACAGCATTGTTAGAAGCGGCCGAGAAAGCGATGAGAGCCGGTATCAGGAGAGAAAACATTATACTTGATCCGGGAATAGGTTTTGGAAAACGGCAGGAAGATAATCTGAATCTTTTAAAGGGAATTCCTGAATTGAAAGCCCTGGGTTTTCCACTTCTTATCGGACTATCGAGAAAGAAATTTATCGGAAATATCACAGGCCGGGAAACTGAGGGGCGATTAGCGGGAACTCTGACGGCAAACTCTTTTGCCATGGTACAGGGTGCCAGTATATTGAGAGCCCATGACGTCGGGGAAACCGTAGATATGATCAAAATGCAGAGAGAACTCTTATGAACTGGTTTTCAGAAATTACAATAGTCAGAGAGGTCATCAGACCTCTTCTCGATATTCTTCTCCTGGCCATAATTATTTACAAAACATACAGTATTCTCGAAGAGTCCAGAGCCATACAGCTGATAAAAGGGGCTGTAATCATACTGCTTATATATGCGGTGGCCTATTTCCTGAAACTCAACACTATGCTGTGGATTCTGCAGATGCTGGCTCCGGGGATTTTTATCGGTCTGGCTATTGTTTTTCAGCCGGAGCTCCGAAAGATTTTTACTTCCATCGGCCGGGGAGAGATTTTCAATCTTCAGTCCCGTTCCAAACCTTTCATGGTGGAGTCGGTTCTCAATGCTGTGGAGATCCTGTCCAAGATGAGGAGAGGGGCGCTGATTATTTTTTCCAGAAAAGTGGGGCTTAAGCATATTACCGATACGGGTACTAAGATTAATGCAGATCTTTCCACCAATCTAATCAGTACCATTTTCTCTCATGACACGGCTCTCCATGATGGTGCTGTCATAGTGGCCGGTGGGAAAGTTATTGCTGCCGGGTGTTTTCTACCTCTGGCCAATGAGCCCGATCTTCAGAAAAGCCTGGGAACAAGGCATCGTGCCGGTCTGGGGATGGCATCGGAGTCCGATGCAGTCGTGCTTATTCTATCGGAGGAAACCGGGGCGAAATCTCTCGCTTACGATGGAACGATTTATTACGATCTTGAAATAGATGAGATTCGTCGAGAACTGAAAAAACTCCTTCAATTTCCCGAAGATCTTAAAGAGGAGCCCTCTGCCTGATGCTGAAAAAATCTTTTTTTATCCGTCTTATGGATAACTGGCCAGTCAAGATTCTCTCACTCTTCGCCGGAATTATTCTCTTTGCCCTCTACCGAATAAACACTCTGGAAGAGCGATTTTTCACTGTTCCTCTACAGATCCAGATCAATGATAATTTTGTTTCAGTGGATAATTCTGTAGAAAAAGTGAGGATCCGGATCCGGGGAAACGAGGAAGATATCTATTCTGTGCTGGAGGAGGATGTGGCGGCATATATTGACCTTACATCCAAAGTCAGTGAAGGAGAATTTGAAGCCCCCATTCTTATTAAAAAGAAAGGCTCCGCTCTGAATGTTAAAAATATGGAAATTCTGGTGGATCCTATTAATGCCCGTACTCATCTGGAGCAGAAACTGACCCGGTCCATAGTTGTTCAACCCAAGCTGAACGGATTTCCTCTGGCAGGTTATCAGCTCGATCAGTATTATATTACTCCTTCGGCCGTTACGGTGACAGGCCCTCGGTCCCAGGTGGAGGAATTGCAGTTTATTCCCACTGAAGATATAGATCTTATGGGCCGATATGAGGATTTTTCCGTTGGTTCAAGATTGATCCATGTGAGTGAGGATATTACATTTCTAGCGGGAGATGTCGTCGAATTTTCCGGTGTAATCACCGAGCAGATTGTTATCCGGACCATAGCGGATATCAATATTGTCACTGTTGATCTTAAAGATAACCTGCTGATAAATGGAATCCTGCCCAAAGCCACTATCAAGGTACAGGGAACGCAGCAGAGAATGGAGAAAATAAAACTTCAGAATCTTCAGTTCACTGTGGACTGTTCGGGAATCAGAACACCTGGATCGTATAATCTTCCGGTTTTTGTAGATATTCCCGATGATTTAACGGCTCTGACCTATAATCCGCCAAGAGTGGAGTTCGATGTCATTCCGCTTTCTGAGTCCGATGAGGCAGGTACCCCATGATATACGGAATAGGAATTGATCTGACCAATATTGAGCGCTTCGAGAAATGGATTGATAATGAAACCTTCTGTAGTCGATACTTTGCGGAAGAGGAACTTTTATATATCAGGTCCCGGGGCCGAGGAGCCGTTTACTCATTGGCCGCGGGTTTTGCAGCAAAAGAAGCCTTTGGTAAAGCAATGGGAACAGGCCTGGCCGGAATGAGTCTTAAAGGGATTACTGTGTTGAGGAATGAGAAAGGAAAGCCTTATTTTCAATTTGATAATGCCATATGGGAAAAACTGGAATTATGCGGGAAGGGCCCTGTTGTTCACCTTTCTCTGTCTCACGAATCACAATGGGCTATAGCTCAAGTCATAATTGAGGTGAAAAATGGCTGAATCGGTAAAAATCTCTTTCTATGCTAAAAATAAAACAGTTTGTCCTGTTTGCGATGAGGAATTCTATAAAGAAAATCTTCTGTCCGGAGGGGGGAGAATGAATGCCGGAGATTTGACTCCGGAAATGCACCGCCTCTATGAGCCGACACAGAAATATGGAAAAGTCTATCCCTTAATATATCCGGTTACGGTTTGCCCATCCTGTTTAACCGCAGCTTTCGATAAAGATTTTCTTGAATTGAAAACGGCCACTGTGCTGAAATTGAAAGAATCCCAGTCTGACAGAATCCAGACTATCAATAACCTTTTTCCCCAATTAGATTTTACTCGGAACAGAGGACTAAAAGAGGGTATTGCCTCCTATATTCTCGCAATGATCAGTTATGATTCATTCCCGGTGGAAAAGGTTCCCACTTTTAAACAGGCAATGACCACTTTGAGGGCCGCCTGGTTATGCCGCCATATGGAAGAAGAAGTCAAAGGGGAAAATTATGATTATCTGGCTCGTGTTTTCTATAGAAAAGCGGCATTTTTTTACAGACAGGTCGTACAGAATGAGCAGACAGGAAAGGAATCAATTGAAGATGTCGGAAATTTCGGACCCGATATAGATAATAACTATGGTTTTGATGGTGTTCTCTATCTGACTGGGTATCTGGAATATAAATATGGTCAGAAAGAAGATGAATCTGTTCGTCTTAATCGTCTGAGGAGTTCCATGACTGTGGTCTCCCGGATTGTGGGAATGAGAAAGTCATCAAAATCCAAGCCCTCAGTCCTTGTGGATAATGCCATTGAACTTCATGGTCAGATTAAAAAGGAAATAAAGAGGATTGAAGAAAACACGTAATATTAGATTGGATCTTTCCTATGACGGTACTGATTTTCAGGGCTGGCAGATACAAACTGGTGGCCGAACCATTCAGGGAGAAATAGAAAAAGCTCTGAAATCACTCCATGGAAGAGATGTCCCCTTATTTGGTTCGGGAAGAACCGA
This sequence comes from Spirochaetaceae bacterium, assembly GCA_016342385.1. Lineage (GTDB taxonomy): Bacteria > Spirochaetota > Spirochaetia > DSM-2461 > DSM-2461 > Spirochaeta_F. The sequence goes on from JAEINM010000115.1 coordinate 6,796, forward strand.
TTCCGGTGTTCATGCCACAGGTCAGGTAGCCAATTTTCACAGTGACATCGGTTCTATTCCTGAAGAGCGATTCCGGGAAGCTGTTAATTCTCATCTACCCAGAGATATCCGGGTAATGAGAAGCCGGGTTGTTCCCGAATCCTTTCATTCAAGGTATGATGCCAGAGTGAGAGTTTATAAGTATTATCTTCTTCACAGTGACGCAGGATCGGCCCATTTGAGAAATTACTGTTACCTTACAAGAAGTAAATTTGATATTCAGCATTTAAATCGATTGGCTTCTCCCATTGTCGGGATTCATGATTTCACTACATTTGCGGCAGCAAGAGATGAGAACGAATCTAAAATACGGGATATTTTCAGTGCTGCTTTTTATCCTGAGGGAAATTTTATTGTCTTTAAGGTTGCAGGTAACGCTTTCCTCTGGAGAATGATCCGCTCTTTGACCGGTACCATAATCAATCTGGCTGCCGCTGGAGAGAAAGCAGGAAAAATGGAAGAACTTTTAGCTGCAAAAGACCGCTCAGCCGTCGGTCCGACAGCTCCAGCAAGAGGACTATTTTTACATAAGGTTTTATATGAAACAGAAACAGATATTTACTGAATACTGGAAAGTTCTCAATGATTTTGAGGATTTCATGAATGATAGATTTAGACGTGAAGGCAGGGACATTCCACATTTCAAGATGAATCTTAAAACAATAGTTCCCCTTGATCCGGCTCAATGCACAGCCTGTTTTCTCCATGAACATAATTCACTCAGATCTCCTGTTTTGGGAGAGGGGCAAAAAAAACTGCTTATTATCAATAGAGCTCTGCCAAAAATACTGACAGAGAAGGGAATCCATTTTACACCGGAAGAGGGGAGTTCTATTTCAAAATGGCTCGAGGCAATCGGTCTGGATCTTCAATTGGACTGTAAAATAATTCCTCTTGTTTTCTGTCCTGTAAAAGATCCAATTCATCCCGATCGGGAGGCTGTCGATAGCTGTTCATCATATATTGACAGATCTCTTGAAGAGACAAATCCGAAAGCAGTGCTTATTCTCGGCATGGAAGCAGAAGAGTTGATTTCATCTAACCTGAAAAATTTCCCCCTGTTCATCTCTCCTCATCCTTCAGACGTCCTCATCGATCCATCTTTGAAACGTCCTGTCTGGGAGATTCTTAAAAAACTGAAGGGAGTTGTTGTTGACGGATAATCTCGTCGAAGTAGCTTTTAACATACCTCTAAATCAGAGCTTCACCTACATGAACAACACAGGGAAAGATGTTCAGACCGGATGCCGGGTTTCTGCTCCATTCGGGAAAAGAACTCTAACCGGCTGGGTTATCGGAATCCCTGAAAAAGAGCCACAGGGTTTTGCCCTGAAGGAAATAGACCGGGTTGTAGACTCGGAACCACTTTTTAATGAGTCTACGCTGAAACTGGCCAGTTGGCTTTCATCATTATCTCTCTGTTCTTTGGGAGAAGCCCTTGCTATCATGCTTCCGGGAGGACGACAGGAAAAGGATATCCCCGCACTGGGACTCGATGATCCTGCGGATAAATCGGGAAAAATCGAGCTTTCCGAAGAACAGCATTATGCCGTTAAGACGATTCTTGAGAGAGAGGGAGAGATGTTTTATCTCTATGGTATTACCGGTTCGGGGAAAACTGAAGTTTTCCTTAAAGCAGCAGGAGAGGTTCTTGCGAAGGGACAATCTGTTATCTATCTTGTTCCCGAAATATCTCTGACTCATCAGCTTGTTGATGTTATAAAGAATCGTTTTGACTGTGGTAGTGCAGTCCTCCACTCTCATTTGACCCCTTCTCAGAAGTTGAAAGAATGGAGGAGAATTCAGAGTGGAGAAGCTTCTCTTGTCATCGGAGCCAGGAGTGCTGTATTTGCGCCAGTAGAAAATCTGGGTCTTATTATAATCGATGAAGAACATGAGAACTCCTATAAAGCCGGATCTACTCCACGGTATCACGGGAGGCAGGTGGCTATGCGCCGCTGTAAGAGTACTAAAGCTACTCTGCTAATGGGCAGTGCCACTCCCTCAGTTGAAGCCTGGCATCTTATGAAAAAAAAAGTAATTCAGAGATTGAATCTGAGCAGAAGACTCGCCGGCGGAGGACTGCCAGAAATCAATATAATCGATATGAAAGGAGAAAAAGGTCTATTATCTCCCCCTCTCATTGATGCAATAAGAGAAACTCATTCCAAGGGGAAACAGACGATTCTCTTTCTCAACAGGCGGGGATTCTCCTATTTCTTTCACTGCCACAGCTGCGGTTATGAAATGAAGTGTAGAAACTGTTCCGTCTCTCTTACCTATCATAAGAATAGTGATTTTATGGTTTGTCACTACTGCGGATACAAAACCAGACCAGTTCAGACCTGCCCGGACTGTTCTTCTCTTGATGTGGGATATTCAGGATTCGGAACAGAACAAATAGAAGATGAAGTTCAGCGTCTTTTCCCCGATCTGACAGTGAGCCGTCTCGATACCGATAGTGCCTCAAAGAAAGGTGTAATGCAGAAAACTTTGACATCTTTCAGGAAGGGTGAAATTGATATTCTTCTTGGAACACAGATGGTTGCCAAAGGATTGAATTTCCCCGGAGTCAGTCTTGTGGGAATCGTTTTAGCTGATACAGGATTAAATCTGCCGGATTTCAGAGCTTCGGAGCGGACTTTCTCTCTCATTGTTCAGGTCGCCGGACGAGCCGGTCGATATTCCGATGACGGCAGAGTCTTTATTCAGACTTTTAAGCCAGGAACAGATGCAGTCCGTCTGGCCGCTGAGGGCAAAATAGAGGAATTTTATGAGAAAGAGCTGGGATTACGGGATATTCTTGAATTTCCGCCTTTCTGTCGTCTATTCCGCATAGTCTTCCGCGGGAAAAGAATATCTACAGTAAAAGAAACAGCTTTTTATTTCTCGAAAGAGATCATAAAAAATAAAAATCATGAATTTGAGCTTCTTGGCCCTTCAGAATGCCCACTTTCTGTCATTTCGGGAAATCACCGATACCAGATTCTACTTCGGACTAAAGAGTTTTCTAAAACCCACAGTCTTCTGAATTACATATACAGAAACAGTAAAACCCCCTCTTCTATTTACTGTGAGATCGATATTGATCCCGTTTCTCTACTATAATCTTTTCCTTTTTTTTCTCATTGACATTTTTGTGCCACAATTGCTTCTTATTTTTGAATTGAAGAGGGGAGGAATCCCTTCGCAGTTAATTTATTAAGGAGAAAAGAATGAAAGACAAAAATGAGAATTCCATCAATTTTCAGACACCTTTAAATGTGGTGATTATGGTAGTAGCACTGCTTATTTTACCCCAGACTTTGCTGGCCAGAGGTGCACGGGATATGGACATCGATGATTGGGAACAACAGAGTGAGCAGGTCCGGGAGGAAAATCGTCTGGGAGAGGAATCGGGAGATGGTGAAATGCTCAGAGAGGAGGTCCGTGAGGAGAATCGTCTGGGAGAGGAATCGGGAGATGGTGAAATGCTCAGAGAGGAGGT
>JAEINM010000116.1 GCA_016342385.1 Spirochaetaceae bacterium
ATGATGGACTCGAGAATTATTATCGATTCCGCCGGTGCGGAAAAACTGCTTGGAAAAGGAGATATGCTTTTCACTTCGGCCTGGGATCCTTTCCCCTCCCGTGTTCAGGGAGCATTTATGTCGGAAGAGGAAGTTGAGCGGGTTGTCACTTATGTGAAAACACTCGGAGCTCCGGAATATATTGATGATGAAATTTTTATCGATGAGGATGAAGAGGATGAAACATCTTATTCCGGTGGCAGTTCTTCAGATCCTCTCTTTAATAAAGCCCTGGAAATTGTCGGCTCCGCGGGAAAAGCATCAGCGTCCTATCTGCAGAGACGTCTTAAAATCGGTTATAACCGGGCGGCCAGGCTTGTCGAACAGATGGAGGATATGGGTATTGTGGGACCTCAAAACGGCAGCAAACCCCGAGAGGTGATTCATATGCCCGATACATCTAATTATTAATATTATGGCTGACACGCAATATGGTCAGGTTTTCAATTTCTTTAAAATGAGATTCTATTTCTTCAAACAGATCTGGGGAAAACACTTTTGTTCGGTGGTAGTATCGGGCTAGATCCATCAGTCCCTTTGCCCTCAGATAGTGTTCTATATTAGCTGTCTCGTTGTCTGAGAGTATTATGGCATCATTATATATTTTAATAAACTTTAAAATGTCATTTGCTATTCTCTTTGTATTCACAATCTTTATTTTATCACAAATTCCTCTATTTACATTTGATTTTCACCATTATTGCTTTCATGCTATTATTGTGGGTGGATTTAAATAGTTTCCTCGTCCTTTGATATACTGTAAAAAAGCCTCCCCCAGCTCTTCGAAAGGACGTAAGAAAGAGGTTTAAAATGAAATTTCTTATTTTACTGGCACTAAAAAATCTTACCAGACACAAAAGAAGAACTCTGATCACGGCCGGAGCCATTGCAGTGGGAATTTTAATGTTTATTTTTCTCGACTCCATGCTTAAAGGGGCGGATATTGAGTCTATTCGCAATTTGAAGTGGTATGAAACTTCATCTCTCAGGATTATGAACACTGAATACTGGGATAGCAGATTTCAATTGCCCCTGGATATAAATATTCCCCATGGGCAAAGAGTTCTGGAGAAGTTGAATCAAAAAAAAATACAGGCTACAGGTCGAGTTGTATTCTCCGGCGACATGATCTTTAATAAACAGGATTTTGGAGAAGAGGGCAGCATGGCTGTTACTGTTACAGCTATTGAGGTTGCAAGGGATTTTGAAGTTTTCCATTATCAGGACACTCTTATAGCCGGGCGCTTTCTAAAGCCTGGAGAAGATGCTGTTTTATTGGGATCGTGGCTGGCTGAAGACATCGGGGCAGCGGTGGGATTCTTCATCACAATAGTGGCGAGGGGACTTGGCGGATTCTATGAGGCCATGGATCTGAAGGTCGTGGGCATTGTCAATTGTCCCAATCCTTATGTAAACAGAAAACTTGTAATGATGCCTCTCGATACAGCTGACGAATATCTGATTCTCGATGGTGCAGTAACAGAGATCGATATTAAACTTCCCGATTCTTTTACTCCGGAAGAGGTTAGAACGGCTATGTCAGAAATAGAAGAGATTGTAAATGATAGGGAATTATCGGTTATGACCTGGATGGATCTGGCATCGGACTATCTGGCGGGAATGGAGATGGAAAGAGGGGGGACAGCCATAATTCTCTTCCTTATTTTTATAATCGCCGCTGTGGGAATTTCCAATACCATGCTCATGTCTATTTTCGAACGGATCAGGGAATTGGGGATGATGAGATCCATGGGTATGTCGGATAAAAATATTAGAATCACCTTTATTCTCGAGGCAGCGGGAATCGGGTTGATTGGTTCATTGGTGGGAGTCCTTCTGGGAATAATCTCTGTCTATTTCCTCATTCGCTATGGTATTGATTACGGACTCTTTATGAGGGATTACGACATGATGTACAGGATACAAGCCGTTTTCCGCGGTGCCTGGAACTTTGAAACCATGGGACTCTCTATCATTGCCGGTACCTTTATTTCTACATTTGTAGCCTATTTCCCCACTAGTCGGGCTCTTCGAATGGATATTCCCGCATGTTTGAGGCATCAGTAGAAATTGAGAAAATTGAAAATATCACAAATTAATTTGACATCTTTGTGGCAAAGGGCTATATTTATGTTGTACTATAGGACTAGTACAACATAAATATAAGGCAAAGGTAATATTATGATCTTTCTGGTTACTTTGGCATTTAAGAATCTGGCAAGGCATAAACGCAGAACACTAATTACAGCAGGTGCGATAGCTGTGGGTATAATGATGTATATTTTTATAGACTCCATGCTCGAGGGAGCTGATGTGGAATCTGTCAGAAATATGAAATGGTATGAGACCTCATCAGCCAGGATCTATCATGAAGACTACTGGGACAATAGATTTCAGAAACCTCTGGATATTCATATCGTTAATCCCGATTTAATAGTCCGCAGATTAATTAATGGGGGTTTTCCAGCAGCAAAAAGAATCGAATTTGCCGGAGATATGATTTTAGGCAGTGATGATTTTGGGGTTGATGGAAATATGTCGGTTGTCGTCACGGCCATTGATCCGGAAAAAGATTTTGATGTTTTCCATTTTAAGGACACTCTTATTCAGGGCCGATTCCTGGAAGAAGATGAAGATGCTATTGTTATGGGATCGTGGTTTGCAGAAGATATTGGTGCCGAAATAGGCCATTGGATCACAATTGTGACCAGAGGATATGGCGGGTTCTTTGAAGCTATGGATCTGGAAATTGTGGGAATTGTAAATTGTCCCAATCCCAATGTTAACCGAACCCTTATCATGATGCCCTTTGATACAGCCGATGAATACCTGGCTATGGATGGAGCCTCCACTGAAATCAATATTAAAATATCCGGCTCACAAAATCAAAATGAAGATATTGCTGCCATAGAGAATATTCTGAAAGATAGTGAATTGAATGTTCTGAGCTGGAGAGAGCTTGCATCAGACTATCTTGCCAATACAAAGTCAGATAGAGCCGGTTCGGCACTGATTCTACTGCTGATTGTCATTATTGCGTCAGTCGGTATATCCAATACAATGCTTATGGTCATACTGGAAAGAACAAAAGAATTGGGAATGATGAGTTCTATGGGGATGAGTGAAAAAAGAATTCGGGCAACTTTTTTAATTGAAGCAGCTGGAATTGGATTAGTTGGTTCCCTTTTGGGAGTTGCCTTGGGAATTCTGGCGGACTTATTTCTTATATATGTCGGTATTGATTATGGTTTTATGATGAGAGATCTCGATCTGGGGTACAGGATTCAGGCCATCTTTCGGGGAGTCTGGAATCCCGGTACTATGACTCAGGCCTTTTTTGCAGGAATTTTTATATCGGCAGCTGTCGCCTTTCTTCCTATCGAAAGAGCATTGAAAATGGATATAACATCGTGCCTTAAACATTTGTAATTAAATTAATTTGACTCTTTTGAGTCAAAGAACTATATTTATATTGTACTAAAGGTATAGTACAACATAGTCAATAGGAGAAGCTTGTGGCTGAAGCGATAGTAAAAAAACTCGAATTCAATCTCGATCCCAAAAGCGGAGTTCCCTTCTACAAGCAGATAATTCTTCAGGTGGAGATGGCCATTGCCGATGGAAGGCTGACAAAAGGGGAACAGCTTCCCACTGTCCGAAGCCTTGCGGTCGATTTGAGGATTAATCCCAATACGGTCGGCCGGGCCTATAATGAGCTGGAAATCAGAGGGATAGTCATGACACAGCAGGGGACTGGTACTTTTATCAGTGGGAAAGAGATTGAACTGGATGCGGTGGAACGGGAAAGAATTCTGGCAGGGATTACCAAAACATTTATATCCAAAGCAAGTTCCTACGGCTTCAATCTCGATGAAATTATTCTGTATATTAATGAATTAAAATCTGAACTATATCGTGGAGGAGAAGAATCATGAACCTTGGTAAGGAAAAGGTTGAAAGAATTAAAAATCTAAAAGCATTTAAAATCCAGAAGGATTTTCACTTCAGTTCCGTCTCATTTCTTTTTCTTGGTCTGTTTATTCTGGCCGGGTATATCCTGCAGATACAGTATGGATCAGATTATGAACTGATGGCACTTGTTCAGATCTCCGGAGGGATACTGTTCGCAGGTGTTGTTTTAACGGTTCTGCCGCTATGGTCTATTGTCATTCCCCTCATTATAGTGATCTGGCTTGGTGTTATTGCTCAGATAGAAGGATCTTATGTTTATCTGGTGGGTCTGGGATCTATAGGGATAATATTCTCAGCGTCAATACAATTAGTCTATCAATGGGATAAAGTCGTTATACTCAGAGCCGGAAAATTCAGGAAAGTCCATGGGCCAGGTCTGTTTTTCCTGATCCCTCTGCTCGATAGAATCGCAGCATTTGTTGACACCCGAATAAGAGTTACCGACTTTACAGCAGAAAAAACATTAACCAATGATACCGTTCCGGTTCATGTCGATGCTCTGGCTTTCTGGATGATCTGGGATCCGAAACAGGCAGTGCTTGAAGTGGAAGATTATTTTGAAGCTGTTTCGCTTTCCGGACAGACTGCCCTCCGCGATGCCATCGGAAAACATGACCTGACAACCCTTCTCTCGGAGAGAGATGAACTGGGTAAAGAAATACAGAAAAAACTCGATGCCAAGACCAATCCATGGGGTATCACAATACTCTCAATAGAAATAACCGAGATTATCATTCCACAAGGCCTGGAAGACGCCATGAGTAAAGAAGCTCAGTCAGAAAGGGAAAAGAAATCCCGGGTGATTCTTGCTGATGCCGAGGTTGAAATTGCATCGAAATTTGAAGAGGCCTCCAGAATCTACAGTAAGGACCCTACGGCTTTGCAGTTAAGAGCCATGAATATGGTGTATGAAGGACTGAAACAGAACAATTCTCTCATGCTCATGCCGTCGTCGGCTCTGGATAATATGAATCTTGGTACTGTTATGGGTACCGCGGCATTTGAAAAAGTAAAAAACCTGCCTGAGCAGGTTAAGAAAAATACTAAACCCACTTTAGATGAAGATAAAGAAGAGGGAGGAACGAGATGATAAAAGTTGATAATGTGGTTAGAAACTATCACGCTGGAGAAACAGTTGTAAAAGCTCTAAGGGGAGTTTCTCTTGAGATTAAAAAGGGAGAATTCCTCTCTATTGCCGGACCTTCCGGTTCGGGTAAAACAACTCTGCTCAACCTGATAGGTTGTATTGATCAGATGGACGGAGGGGAGATTTCTATTAAGGATGAAGTCATCTCCACTATGAAAAAAAAGGAAAAAACCAATTTCAGAAGGAACAATCTGGGATTTATTTTTCAGACATATAATTTGATCCCAGTACTGACGGCTTATGAGAATGTGGCATTTGTATTGTCCCTGTTGAATCTTCCTGAAAGAGAGGTCAAAGACAGAACTATGGCGATTTTAAAAGAAGTCGGGCTGGAGGGAATGGAACACAGAAGGCCTTCACGATTGTCCGGTGGACAGCAGCAGAGAGTGGCCATAGCCCGGGCACTTGTTAAGAATCCGGAAATTATTCTGGCTGATGAACCGACGGCTAACCTCGATTCCGATACGGGCCGTGAGATTCTGGAACTGATGAAAACAATGAACGAAAAGCATAAGACAACATTCATCTTTTCAACTCATGACAAAATGGTTATGGAATTTGCCAGTAGGCTTGTGATGCTCCACGACGGGCAGATTCAGAGTGATGAAAAAAGATAGAAAAAGGAGGAGACGATGAAATTTTTAATTTCTCTGGCCTTTAAAAATCTGACCAGATATAAACGAAGAACTTTGATCACAGCCGGTGCAATTGCCTTTGGTTTGATGATGTATATTTTTATCGATTCCATGCTGGCCGGTGCTGAGATTGAGTCTGTGAGGAACCTGAAGTGGTTTGAAACAGCATCAGCTAGAATTCTTAATGATGAATACTGGGAAAATAGATTTCAGAAACCACTGGATCTGAGTATCAGTAATCCCGACAGAATTATACAGACTCTTGAGAACAATGGCATAAGGGCGACAAAGAGAATTGTCTTCTCCGGAGATCTGATACTCAATGCCGATGACTTCGGAGAAGATGGAAATCTCGCAGCGACGATTACAGCCATTGATCCTGTAAGAGATTTCCGTGTATTTGGATTTGGAACAACACTGATTGAAGGTCGTTTTCTGGAACCTGGTGAAGATGCTGTTCTGCTTGGCTCATGGTTTGCAGAGGATATTGGAGCTGAAGTGGGTTACTGGATTACATTTGTGACAAGAGGTAATGGCGGTTTTTATGAAGCGATGGATCTGGAGGTTGTGGGAATACTCAATTGCCCCAATCCCAATGTGAATCGAGCTCTACTCATGATGCCCATCAGTACAGCAGATGAATACCTGGATATGGATGGTGCTGTAACTGAGATCAATGTCGCTCTGCCCGATAATGCAGATGTCCCTATGGAAGTTGAGCGAATCCAGGAGATGCTCAATGGCGATAATCTGACCGTTATGAGCTGGGAAGCCATGGCTGTGGACTATCTCGCTTTAGCTGAAGCTAAGAGAGGTGGTACAAGCACAATTTTATTTCTCATTTTCATTATTGCAGCTGTGGGAATATCCAATACCATGTTGATGGCTATCTTTGAGAGGATTAGAGAACTGGGAATGATGAGATCTCTCGGTATGTCCGATACAAAAATCAGGTTGGCTTTTATGATTGAAGCAGCGGGAATCGGTATCATCGGTTCTGCTATGGGTATTGTTCTGGGAATACTGGCTAATCTGTACCTTGTTAATGTTGGAATTGACTATGGATTTCTCCTGAGGGATATGGATATCGGATATCGATTACAGGCTATTTTCAGAGGTGTCTGGAATCCGGGAACTATGATAAAAGCCTTTTTTATAGGCGTCATCATATCGACTCTTGTTGCCTGGTTTCCAACAAAACGAGCTTTGAAGATGGATATTCCAGCTTGTCTGAGACACCAGTAGGGGAGGATGGTAATGAATACGAAACTAATAAAAACAGCATTGAGAAATATATCCCGCAATAAAAGAAGATCGATTTTGTCGGGAACGGCTATTGCTGTAGCTGCCATGTCAATTGTGGCACTCTTTTCTCTGATTGAGGGTATGACCGATGATATGGCTTTCAACTTAAAGACTTATTATACAGGTGAAGTGCGAGTTAAACACATAGACTATGAAACATATGAACGGTATAACCCCATGCACCTGACTGTAGACTGGGAATCTGTAGATAGGGCTCTAGGGGATGAAAAAACCGTCAGTACTTATGTCCCGAGGATCACCTTTCCCTCCAACCTCTATATTGGCGGATCCAATTTCGGGGCTATGGGAGTGGGAGCAGACTTTGAGCTGGAAGCTGATTTTCAGGATCTGGCCAGTTCATTAAAAGCGGGAAGATTACCGCAGAACGGTACAAATGAAATGATGATGGGAGCTATTCTTGCACGGGATCTGAAACTGAAAATTGGAGATAGAGTTACTGTTATGTCAACCACAGCGGCCAGGGGAACCAATGCGATTACACTGGAAATCGTTGGTCTTTTTGCCTTTCCTGTCGGTGCTCTGAATTCCAAATATTTCTGGATTCCTCTGGATCGGGCTCAATATTTTTTGAGAATGGATGGCGGAGTTCAGGAAGTGCTCATTAAACTCAAAGATGATGTAACATCGAGAGGTGCGGCTCCGGGTATAAAAGCCGCTGTTGAAAACATTGCCGGAACAGAGATGGATATAAGGCCCTGGGAAGAACTGAGCACCACCTACGGAATGTTGAAAATGGCCCAGATGATCTACAATTTTATAGCTATGTTCTTCTTCCTTCTGGGGAGCACAGTCATCATTAATACGACAATGATGGTTATTTTCGAAAGAATGAGAGAGATTGGAACCCTGGGCGCATTAGGAATGCACGGAAAGGAACTGATCAGATTGTTCTTTTTCGAGGGAACAATTATCAGTATGATCGGATCGGCCGTAGGGGTCGCTATAGGAATAGGACTGACCTTGTGGCTGGGGGAAATCGGAATAGATTATACCGATGCTCTTTCGGGGATGGATTTTGAAATGTCTGCCATTGTATTTCCCAAGTTAAGTGTTGCAAAAACAGTCTTTGTATATTTTTATTCTGTGGCAATTGCTTCGGCTGCTACATTTATCCCCTCAAGACACGCTGCTAAAATTGAACCGGTCGATGCCTTGAGATATGTATAAAGATAAAATGGACGGCGCGAAGCGCCGTGGGACCATTCTATATCGCAAAATAGGAGGAAGTATATGAAAAACAGATTATTGATAGTAATGACGATATTGACAGTTCTGGCTCCATCTCTCCTTTCAGCCCTTACGGGAGAGGAAATTGTACGAAAAGCCGATGATATGCAGATCTTTGAAACATCTGAAGCCACCGGCGAGATGATAATTAAAGACAGATTCGGAACTAAGGTCAGTACCTTTAATTCCTGGTCGAGAGGCTCTGAGGAATCCTTGATTGAGTTCACCAGCCGTGCGGAAAGAGGGCAGAAGGTCTTGAGAACGGAAGATGAGCTATATCTCTTCTATCCCGATGCGGAGGAGTTGATCCGCATGCAGGGATCTATGCTCCGTCAGTCCATGCTGGGATCAGATGTCTCCTATGAGGATATGACCGGGGGGAAAGACCGAGTTTCCCAATACGACGTAGAACTACTCGGTGAGGAAAATGTTAAGGGGCATGACTGCTATGTTCTGATGATGACAGCCAACGTGAGAACTGTTCCCTATCCAAAAGAGAAAGTCTGGATCGATAAAGAGACGTTTCTCGGCTGGAAAGCGGAATACTACACCAAGTCAGGCCGTCTTCTTAAGGAGATAGAGATTCTGAAAGTTGAGGACTTTGATGGTCGGCTGGTCGCTACGGAAACCAGAATTTCCGATAAAATGAAAACAGATACAGAAACAATTATGATACTCCATGATCTGAAGATTGATATCCCAATAGACGATAATATGTTCTCACTGGAAGAACTCTCATGGTAAAAAAAATATTTACGGTACTGCTGTTACTGGCAGCTGTACCGTTTATTTATGCAGAAAATACGATCTCTGTAGATATGGAGTTGTACAATACGGTAATGCACACCAGAGACTTGGTGGGTGATTCTTTCTGGGCTTATGGAATGGCCGGGAAAGGAGCTCTCTCCTTTAAATCCACAGGGAACAGAAATGTCCGGGCCGATCTGGCCGTGGATTTCAATTATCCTGACCTTTCAGGTATACCTGTGCTGACTCTGCAGAAAGCTTATGTGAAGGCAAAATTCCCTGTATTCAGGCTGACTGTTGGTAAAACACGGTTGGGATGGGGAGATGGTTTTGTCTTCAATTCGGGAGATGTTGTTTTTGGAAGTATCTCTCCCTATGTCAATCTGATCGGTTCGGAAATCCGTTCCGAAACAGCCTGGCTGACAGCAGTCAATTTTCCCCTTGGAAGATTTTCTTTTATTGAGGGGCTGATTAAAGCCCCCGACCTTATCTACTCGGGAACAACACCTCTTGGTATGGGGAAGGCGGAAGAGTTGGGGGCAGGACTGCGCCTTTACACGAAAATTGCCAGTATAAAAGTCGAGGTGGGGTATTATTTCGATGGAAGGGATAATTCTGCCTACGATGTGAATCATACATCCATAAATCCGGCTGATGATATCTCAATTGCAGCTCTCCATAGACCTTATGTGAGTCTTCAGGGAAACTTCGGACCCGATTTCTATCTGAATAGTTCTCTGGCCATTCCCGGAGCAGACGGCGATAATCTAGAAGCTGTTGTAAAGGATACTTTTAACATTAGTATGGGTTTATTTCACGTGCAGGAAGTCGGTTATGACAACAATATCTCCTTCAGGCTGGAATCGGTCATTCTTCCCTTTCTCAACTGGAAAGAGGACGATGGTGAAGCCGGATCCTATGCTATGCTGATTTATCCGGAAATAGCTCTGGCTCTTGGGCAGAATATCAGTATTTCCCTCCGGTCTATTATCAGTCCCATCGACTTGTCTGCCATGTTTATGACAGGATTCAGCTGGAATGTTTTTGAAGGATTCAACCTCCTCGCCAATGTCATAGTCAATGCCGGTGATGGTAATGACACCTTCTCCTGGAGTAAAGACCTGTGGATCCCCGGTGACGATACCATGGACGGGATTTCTGTTATGGCGGGCGTTAGTTATATTTATTGAGTTTTAGGAGATGGGAGTAGGGAGAAAGCA
>JAEINM010000117.1 GCA_016342385.1 Spirochaetaceae bacterium
GGATCACTGACAGCACCAAAACTGCCGAGTACTCCGAATGCCTGGATATTACCTGTAACAGTGCCCAACAAACCCAGAAGAGGACTGATATGAGCTATTGAACCGAGGAAAGATAGAGACTTTTCCAGATGGGGGATTTCCTGATTAGCCGCTTCCTGCAGAACTTCTTTCTGGATAAGTTTAGGATAATTCCGATGTTCAATACCGGTTTTCATCAATCTGGTAAAAGGGGAAACTGTACTTTCACATATAAACAGCGCTTCATCGTAGTGTTTCTTTTCCACTGTCGCTTTAATTCGATTGAAAAGCTTATCTTCATCAGCTCTGGTCTTCTTAAAATACAATAACCTCTCAATGATTATTGCCGCACCGATAAAAGAAAGAAGGATTATAACCCATAGGATGACTCCACCTTTCATTAATATATCCAACATAAAATACTCCCTATATCTATAAATATATGTGAAGAAACAAGGCAGACCTTCTCTCTACACATCCTCATCTTAACCTGATACTATTTAACAGCTGGCAGGTTCAGATTCTCAACGCTGTCAATCTGAACCAGCTGAACAAATGCTCCGGGGAACTGGCCCTCAAGAGTAACAACATACTTTTCCACACATGTATCCATTACTGATATATGGAAATCTCCATCTTTTGTAAACCATGGGAAAAAAGCAGAGACATGCCTGTATTGCCTAAGCACAGGGTTTGATCCGAATTCCGTATTGATTGCTCCCAGATAAAATGATCCGGGATTTTTAATGGCCTGGAGATACAGTACAGCCGACAGGTCCTCGATTGAGTATCCTATATTCTCCACGTAATTAAAAAAAGGTGTATCGTTGATATCGAAGTCTTTCAGACTGCTGGTTATTCCGGTCCTTCTTTCATATAAAACTGAAGCGATATTTCTTATCCAGTCAAGACCGAAGTAGGGATCTCTATCAAGGTTGTTTCTATTCCATGGATTATTGGACTCATACTCTTCCAGATGTTCTTCCTTTAATGAGTCCAAATCCATATAGGGACCATAAAGATCTGCTTCAATAGGAAAAGAGGAATAGATACCATCACCAATCCATTTGACAAATCCGGAACAATTCATTCCTACAGTATCGTTCTGTCTTGATCCTGTTTCTATAAAAACAAAATCCCCAAACCTGTTCTGCCCGCCATCATCAACTTCTTCAATATCATCGAGATGGATTCGTATATCTTCAACCATATTCTGAACGACTTCCCACTCATGCCAGGAAACATCTGTGAAAAGGGAATCCCAATCAATACTGTCAGAAGTCAGATTGAGTAAAATTGAAAAAGGTGAAACCAGCAGGCGTTTGAAATCAACAGGAATAAGAATACTTTCATATATTCTTGAACCGAATAAATACACATCCATCCTTGTTCTATTTCCCACCGGGAAAAGTCTCAGGTACGAACCTTCATCATTCTGCAGAAATATTTTTAACTGTACAAAATTTCCTGTCCTAATATCTCTTTTTATTATATAACTGCCACGGCCCCAGACCGGAAAAGCATAATTGAATTCGTTGAGAAAAAGCATATAAAAATATTCCGCACTTTTTCTCACTTCAAATTTCACAGGGATATTATTTCCCGATTGAGAATACACTTTTTTTGGGGTATTGAGAACTGTTAGAAAAGGAGCAAAAATGGTGTCATTCAGCTCCTGACGAACCTCATAATTTTCATAAAAAGAAGCTGCTTCAAGCATCTTATAAGTGCTGCTGATATTGCTCTGGCTGTATAGCAAAGAAGGGAAAACCAGAACAACAGCAAAAATAGGCAGAGATGCAAAAAGAAATTTTCGGCAACTTTTCACAGCTGTCTCCTCTAACGTTCTTTCAATTCAACTGTAAAGGGGATCTTATTAAAACCAAATTCTTTCTTAATCTGATTTTTAATATACCTGACATAAGAAGCAGGAAAAAGTTTTTCTCTATTAACAAAGAGGACGAATTCCACAGGATCACTGGAAACCTGTGTAATATAGCGTATTTTAAAATTCTTGCTCTTCACCTGGGGGATAGGTGTAAAATCCACCCATTCGGCCAGTGCGTCATTGAGAACAGGTGTTTCGATTCTATTCGTCATCTGCTTTCTTATAAGTATGACCATGTCCAGCAACTCTTTCAAACCCTTCCCCTTTAATGCTGATATGGGAATTATCGGAGAAAAATCCAATATCGGAAAAAGGAAACGCATTCTGTCTTCTACTGCTTTAAACTCATTCTTAACATCTTTTTTAAGATCCCATTTATTAAGTACAAGGATAACACCTTTCCCTTTTTTTACAATCTGATGAGCAATTTTTTTATCCTGTTCAGATAATCCCTCTTCTACATCAATCATCAGAAAGACAACATCAGCCTGATTTATGCTTTTTATGGCCCGGTTTACAGAATAATACTCAACATCCTGAACAACTCGTTTTTTCTTTCTTATACCTGCGGTGTCGAGGACACGAAAACTCTGATTCTGATACTCAAAGTGTCCCGTCACAACATCTCTGGTTGTCCCGGCGATAGGTGATACAATTGAATCTTCTTTTCCCGTCAGGGCATTGGCCAGAGTTGATTTTCCGGCATTGGGCTTTCCAAGAATAGCTATGCGGATATCCGGTTGGTGATCTGCCCTCTCTTTCAGGTTTTCAAAGTCTATCATGGAAAGGATTTTGTCTTCCATCTCCTGTATAAATCGCCCATGAGTAGCGGAAATACCAACAAGGTGTTCAAACCCCAGAGAATAGAGATTATATATTTCCGGTTCCTTTTCCATATAATCCACTTTATTGGCGATTAGAAGTGTTTTCCCCATATAAGGTCTCAAATGTTCAATATAGGCTTCATCTTCTCCGGAAACTTCATTGACGTCTAAGATAAAAAGTATAAGATCAGCATCATGAAGAACATTCAGACTTTTCTCTGAAACCTGTTCATCAAACTGATCATCGCGATCTACTTTATACCCGCCAGTATCAACCAGCAGAACTTCTCTTCCGGCAATAACAGCCTTTTCCTCTATAACATCTCTGGTAACTCCGGGAGTCGGATCCGTAATGGCTCTTCTCTTTTTCAGTATCCGATTAAACAGGGTGGATTTTCCCACATTCGGTCTTCCTACGATTACAATCCTGGGAAGTATTTTATTAGTACTTGATGATGTCAAATTTTTCCTCCATCCAGTTTTTCACATATTGATCAATATCACCGAATGATTTCATTGACATAATTGTTCCAACCAGTTCTTCAGCATCTGTCATGGAAACAGAGCGGATAATCCGTTTAATCTCGGGAATACTAATAGAACTCATACTATAGACATCCAGTCCAAGTCCCAATAATATTACAGAAGAATAAATATCACCCGCCATTTCTCCACACATGCTGACAGACAATCCCTGGGCATGAGCATTATCAATAACCATTCTGATCAGTCTCAATACGCCCGGATGAAAAGGTTCATACAAACCGGCAATTTTCTCATTACCTCTGTCAACGGCTATAGTATACTGGATCAGGTCATTTGTTCCTATGGAGAAAAAGTCCACTTTCTTTGCAAGAATATCAGAAGTCATCGCTGCAGAAGGAACTTCTATCATAATCCCCACAGGAATCTTCTCTATAAAATCTATGTTTTCAGATCGTAATTCCTCTTTAGTTTCTTCGAGAATGGCAAGGGCTTTTTCAAGTTCCTCAACACCGGAGATCATGGGAAACATAATCTTGAGATTTCCGAAGACTGAAGACCGAAGTAGAGCTCTAAGCTGTATTTTGAAAAAGTCTTTATGTTCTATACAGAACCTGATGGCCCTCCAGCCCAATAATGGATTGTTTTCAGCAAGACTATTAATTGACGGGATAAATTTATCCCCACCGACATCGAGAGTTCTGATCGTAACAGGTTTTCCATCCATTGCCTCAAGAACCATTTTATATGCTTCAAACTGTTCCTCTTCCGCAGGAACACTTCCTCCCTGCATAAAGAGGAACTCACTTCGATACAGACCGATACCATCGGCTCCATGAACAAGAACGGAATCGACTTCCTCGGGAATTTCTATGTTGGCATTCAGTTTTATAAGCTTGCCGTCACGGGTTTCTGCGGCGAGCTTATTCATATTGAGAAGCTCACTCTCCCTTTTGTGGTAATCGAGGAGCATCTTGTCATAGAGGTTTTTAGTCTCTGCATCAGGGTTGATAATCACTTTACCATGATGACCATCTACAATTATCAGATCATTTGTATTAATATGTTTTGTAAGTTCCCGCAATCCGAGAACGGCGGGTATTTCAAAAGATTTTGCCAGAATAGCTGTATGGGAAGTACGCCCTCCACTATCGAGAGCAATCCCTTTAACCATCCTCTTATTCATTATTAAGGTGTCGGAAGGCATTAAATTCTGTGAAACTATGATTACCTCTGAACTGATATCTGCCAGAGAGACTCTTTCTCTGAACATAAGATGATTGATAACTCTTTTTGCGACATCGTAAATATCAACTGAACGCTCTTTCAGATACACATCATTCGAGGCATTGAGTTTATCGATAAGATCTTCAATGACAGATTTAAGAGCGGCTTCGATGTTGACCATTTCTGATTTCATCCGCTGATAGACCTGTTCTGTGAACATGGAATCACTGAGCATGAGAAGATGAGAATCCAGAATTCGGCTATTTTCTTCCTCCATCTCTCTGGAGAGGCGGGCCTTTAACTCCGTAAGATCTGCTGTGGCTTTTTCAATAGCTTCCTGATAGCGCTTGATCTCTTTTTCTATGGAGATTTTCTCTATTGTGTATTTGGGAACTGCCATACTGTCTTCCAAATAAAGTAAAACACGTCCAATGGCAATACCGGGCGATGCAGAAATTCCGTTAAATTCTTTCATTTTATTACAATCATACGCAACTTTATTATAACTGTCAAACTAGATAAAAAAGAATGTCTCTTCTTGGATTTCTCTTATCTTTTTTTCACATATGCCGATAAAAAAACCGAGTATTATGAATAAAACAAAGAGACCCAAAAAAAATTCCGACAATCGTGGGAACAAAAAGAGTATTAATAAAGCTGGTAGAAAAAAATCTAAAAACGATTCCCTCGTACCACTGCTGATAATTCTCTTAGTCCTGCTGAGCCTAACCTCTTTTCTGGCTTTTTCTGACAAGAGTTCTATTTTATCCGATCTCTTCTCTAAAAACATAGATGAAGCGCCTATTATTGAACGACCGGAAATTATCCACCGGGAAATTACCAAAGAAACTGATCCTGAAGAAAACAGCTATGCTGTGACAAGAGAGGTTGTGGTAAAAGCAAATCCTGAAGAGGTTAGTGATCAAGAGGTAAAGACCCAAGGGGAAAAATCTTTGAAAGCCCGATTGTTCTTTGTCAAAGTCAGTGACGAAGGACAAATAAGCCTGAAAAGTATAATACGAAATGTCTATTACACAGCAGCGCCACTGACTGAAACGGTTAATTCTCTTATTTCGGGTCCAGATAGATCTGATCTGAATAAGGGATTATTGAATCTTATCCCAAAAGATTCCCGTCTATTATCTATTAAAATTTCAAATAAAACGGCATATCTTAATTTCAATGAAAGTTTCCGTTACAACTCTCTTGGAATTGAAGGTTATAAAGCCCAACTTATGCAGATAGTTTATACAGCCACCGAATTTCAGTCTGTAGATAATGTACAGATACTTATAAATAATCAGATTTTTGAATATCTTGGACCGGAGGGTGTTTTTATAGGAGAGCCCATAAATAGGGAATATTTTAACACATTCTAAATCAGCTGAGAAGGCTGTTCAGTTCTTCTGCCAACTCTTCAAGCTTTCGGCCTTCATTCTTTGTTATGAGAAAAAGTAGTTCCTGGTTACCTTTCCGGCCTTTCACAGGAGACAAAGCTATTTTTTGAACAAATGACCCCTCGCTCCAGAGCCTCTCTAATACATTAAGTACAATATTATAAATCTTCTGAGAACTGCGAACAATTCCATCAAAATCTTTATCTGGATTCTGTATTTCAAACTGAGGCTTTACAAGAGCTATCAGAAATTCTCCGGAAACCAGAGACAATAACTTTGCCGCCGCTTCTGTTATTGAGCGGAAGGAAAGATCAGCGACAGCTCCCCAAGGCCTGGGATCAAGAGATTCAATTTGCATAATATTTGTCTTTTCGTGTACATAGACCAGATTATTCTTCCGCAGAGAGTAATCCAGCTGATTATATCCGACATCAACAGCATGAACAAAAGCAGCTCCGTTCTGAAGTAGGCAATCGGTAAAACCACCGGTTGAACACCCGGCATCGAGAAAACCATGATTCTCAACTTTAATATCCCAGAGAGAGAGCACTTGTTCGAGTTTATAGCCACCCCGGGAAACATATTTCTTAAAACCAATCTCAGGTTCACTTTTAACAGAAACTTTTCTTTTGGGGTCTTTTATAGTCTCTCCGTTTATTTTCACTTTCCCGCACATTATCTCTGAAAACAGTTCTTTTCTACTTATATGAGGGAAATGATCAGTTAACAGATCCAGTAGATTCTTTTTTTTCATGAGTCATCTGATTCTTTCAGCACAACCCTCTCTATAGAAAGAGACTTACCGGATTCAGTATCGATATGAATCAGAACCCCTTTTATAGTTGATTCATTTTCAGCCACTTCCATCTTTAATGGCAGTTGAGTCAATGAGCGCCGAACTGAGATTTCAGGTTTTGTTCCTATAACACTTTCATCAGGACCAGTCATCCCAATATCTGTTATATAGGCCGTTCCCTTTGGAAGGATTCTTTCATCAGCTGTCTGAATATGAGTATGTGTTCCTACAACAGCAGAGACTTTCCCATCGAGATACCAGGCCAGAGCTTCTTTCTCCATTGTATCTTCAGCATGAAAATCAATTATGACAATTGAATTTTTCTTAATCTTTTTTAAATAATCACTGGATTTTCTAAAGGGGCAATCCACAGGCAGCCCCATGCGGACTCGTCCAAGAAGATTCAGAACAACGACGTCAACACCTTTAATATTCAATGTAACATCACCTCTTCCCGGGACTCCGCAAGGATAATTCAAAGGTCTGAGTATTCTCGTATTATCCTTTTCTAAAAGAGGGTAAATTTCCCTCTTCTGCCAGATATGATTACCTGATGTAATCACATCAACACCTTTAGAGAAAAATTTTTCCGCTTCTTCGGGAAGAATCCCGAACCCATCAGCTGCATTTTCACCATTAACGATGACCATATCAGTTTTATATTTTTTAATCAGTCCTGGAAGTTTAAAAAAAAGCGCCCTGCAACCAGGCTGCCCAACGACATCTCCCAGAACCAGAACGCTTATACTTTTCATAATATCCTTATGTTATCAGCGGGCGAATTCTACAACTCGTGTTTCCCGAATAATAGTAACTCTGATTCTTCCCGGATATTTTAACTCATCTTCTATTTGCTTAGCAATTGATCTGGCAAGCTCTTTTGCTTTTAAATCATTTACTAATTCATGATTTACCATAATTCGCAGTTCACGTCCGGCTTGAATAGCAAATGCCTTATCTACCCCTTCGTAACTTTCAGCAATTTTTTCGAGATTTTCCAGGCGTTTAATATAATTGTCCAGAGTTTCTCTTCTGGCTCCTGGCCTTGCTGCAGAAATGGCATCGGCAAGTTGAACAATAACACCTTCTATGGATTCAATCTCTATATCATTGTGATGCGCTCCAACAGCATTAATGACTCTTGGATCCTCACCGATTTTTTTACACATTTCCGCACCGATTTCAGCATGGTTACCATCACCATCAGTTTCAAGACCTTTTCCAATGTCGTGCAGAAGAGCTCCTCTTTTAGCAATCTCCTTATCTGCACCGACTTCCGAAGCGATCATGCCGGCAATAACAGCTACTTCTTTTGAATGAGAAAGAACATTCTGTCCATAACTTGTCCTGAAGTGCAGTCTTCCGAGTGCTCTTATACCATCAGGACTCATATCGTGAATTCCCAATTCATATAGGATTTTTTCACCCTCTTCATAGATTGTCTGGCTTATCTCTTTTGTTACCTTCTGTACAACCTCTTCAATCCTTGCAGGATGTATTCTACCATCGACAATAAGTCGTTCAAGGGCTACCTGAGCAATAACCTTTCGAATGGGGTCAAAGCAGGAAATAACAACAGCTTCCGGAGTATCATCTATAATAATATCGACACCTGTAAGAGTTTCCAAAGTCCGTATATTCCGACCTTCCCGCCCGATAATCCGGCCTTTCATCTCATCATTCGGCAGACTGACAGAAGTAACGGTTATTTCCGAACTTACATCTGTAGCCAATCTCTGAATAGTTGTGACCAGTATGTCTCTGGCTTTTTTATCAGCTGTATGCTTAGCTTCTTCCTCAATCTTATTAATCAGTCCCTGAGCATCGTGTTTTGCCTCGTTCTCAAGGTTTCTAATAATGAGTTTTTTTGCTTCATCAGCAGTCAAACCAGAGATTTTCTCAAGTTCCTGAATCCAGTATTGCTCCTGTTTCATCAGGTCCTGTTCTTTCTGGTCAAACTCCTTCTCGCGATCTGTAATAGTTGCAATTTTCTTATCAAGCGCAGCAGTTTTCTTATCTAGATTATCTTCTTTTTGCTGTACACGTCTTTCAAATCTCTGAGCTTCATTTCTTCGTTCTCTTAATTCCTTATCATGTAAGCGTTTATCTTTGAGAATCTGATTCTGAGCATCAAGAAGAATACTCTTCTTTTCCTGCTCCGCCTCTTTAACAGCATCTAGCTTTAACCTTTCCGCCTTCTGTTCAGAAGATGAAAGTTGATATCTGGCATATAACCATCTAATTGTCCAACCTAAAAACAAACCTACGAGGGGGAGTGATACATATAAAATGATATTAATCATATATTCCCTCACATTTATTTATACTTTATGATTATAGCTGTAGTACTTTATTTGTCAAGGACAATGAATATTTAACTACATTATGCTTTTCAATAGCTTTTCAATATCAGTTATGCTTTTTTTAAATCCCAGGAATAAATAAGCCTGCTCTTTATTGTAAAAAATAGGGATAAAAAGGATAGATTTTAAGAATCTTTTATCTGAATTGAGTATAATTTCTTCTAAATCGCGGTGTTGAGTATCGCGAATAAAAACAATATTTCTTTTTTCTGTTATCTTTGAAATTTCCTTACAGCATAAGAGAGATTTCAACCGCTCAATTAAATCCGGACCTATACCCAGGGACAGTTCTACTTTATACCTATTAGTTTCTCCAATATAAATAATTCCACCGACAGCATTGATCTCTCGAGTAATACCTATAAGAGCCTTGTACTCATCTTTTCTTGAAGAGGCGTATTTATCGAAATCGAATCCACCCTTTACTGCTTTAAATACAGAGTCATCTTCAATCTGATCTACTGGATTGTCCTCTTTTTCATCATCACTGACAAACTGCGGTAATAAATCATTTGAATATACGTGTATGAAATCAACTTCATCTTCAATCTTCTGAATTTGTGTTAAAGCATCTGTTGATGAAACAGGTGAATCCTGAGTGAGAGTTTTAACAAGAGGACCTGAAACCTGAAGCTCTTTTGAATAAAAAAGATCATAAGATATTTCTTCAAAGTAGGTTGTTATCTCTTCTATCTCTTCTATCTCTTCTATCTCTTCTATCTCTTCTATCTCTTCAATATCTTCTATCTCTTCAATATCTTCTATCTCTTCGATATCTTCTATCTCTTCGATATCTTCTATCTCAGTTATATTTTCGAATTCCCGGGAAGGAATCGCTGAAATCTTTTCATCTATTTCTTCCAATGACCCTAAATTATCGTAATACCCGGATTCATCCTTTCCTATAGAAAGTCCTGCAATATCTATTATATCAAATGGACTTTTTCTTTTTTCTACTTCCACCAATGTTGCCTCATCTGTACCCGCATACACAGGAATAGATTCTAATTCCTCTTCTTCCAGCAATGGCAGCTCTTGGTGTTCAATAATGGGAAGCAGTTCTTCAAGTTCTCTAGTAGTGACATACTCTTCTTCTTTAAGCTCTTGTACGAGATCTTCCAGATCCTCAAGGCCTTCCTCATCACTGAGATCTTCGACTTCTAGAGGCTCACCCAGATCTTCAAGGCCTTCCTCATCACTGAGATCTTCGACCTCTAAAGGTTCACCCAGATCTTCCAGATCCTCAAGGCCTTCCTCATCACTGAGATCTTCGACCTCTAAAGGTTCACCCAGATCTTCCAGATCCTCAAG
>JAEINM010000118.1 GCA_016342385.1 Spirochaetaceae bacterium
TGGTTATGATATGCAAAGAAGATACGGGCCTGATTAACAGTTTTGAAGACATCGGAAACCAATCTGTAGGAGTTCTTAAGGATTATATTACCGAATTCTATGTAAACCGGGATTATCCGGAGATAAACCTGGTTCTATATGATAACACTGCGAATGGATTAAAAGCTGTTTCAAAGGGATCTTTAGATATCTTTATTACAGATATTCCCTCCTTTGAATATTATTCACAGAAATCATCACTGTCCAATCTGAGAATCTCCGGTTTTACCTCTTATTCTATGGATCTTTCTATCGGGGTGGAGAACGGGGCTGAGGATTTATTGTCTATACTGAATAAAGCACTCGGTCATATCTCGGCAAATGAAAAAGGAGCTATATATTCAGACTGGGTGAATCAGGCTAAACCTCTCATTGATTATTCGCTTATCTGGAAGATTGCTCTTATAGGGTTTGTTCTTTTTGTGATTATCTTTCTCTGGAATAGAAGGCTTGCCCGAGAAATTATTCTCAGAAAAGAAGCCGAAAAAAGTGCTGTTTATGCCACTCAGGCCAAAAGTGATTTTCTGGCAAATATGAGTCATGAGATTAGAACTCCCATGAATTCTATTCTGGGTTTTGCCGAACTCCTCGATAACATAATTGTTGACAGAGAACAGAGGAGTTATCTCCAATCGATACGTTCAAGCGGAACTGCTCTTATGGATATTATTAATGATATTCTGGATTTATCAAAAATAGAAGCCGGAAAATTTACAGTGAAGCCAGTACCTACAAATATCAGAAAAATCTGTGATGATATGGGGGAACTATTCAGGGACCGGTTTCTTCATAAAAAGATAACATTTGAAATTGTATGGGATAAAGCATTTCCCCATAACATCATGATTGACGGACCGAGAGTTCGACAGATTCTGGTGAATTTAATCGGTAATGCTGTCAAATTCACCAGTGAAGGTCAAATCCAGCTCATTGTATCTTTACTGCAGAGCAGTTCAGATTTGAATACTATAGATTTTACAATGAGTGTAAAAGACACTGGAGTCGGTATACCGGAAGATCAGCTCTTGTTGATTTTTGAAAAATTTAAACAACAGGACGGCCAGGACATCGCTGAATATGGAGGCACTGGTCTGGGACTGGCTATCTGCGAACAAATTTCCAAGCTTCTGGGGGGGACTATTTCTGTTAAAAGCAGGGTTGGAGAAGGATCTGTTTTTACTGTAGATTTTCACAACATTCCTCTATTTGATGAAGTTGACAGGGAAGCAGGGGATAGGAAAAATCTCATTGTATTTGAGGCGGCAGATATTCTGATTGCTGATGATATTAAGGATAACAGAATTCTGTTGATGGAAAATTTCAGACATACTGATCTTGTCTTTCATGAAGCGTCAAATGGTCGGGAAGCTCTGGATATCCTCGGGAGCCGGAAGATTGATCTGGTTTTCCTGGATTTGCGTATGCCTGTTCTCAATGGTTATGAAACCATTGAGTTAATTAAAAAAGAAAAAAACATAAGCCAAATCCCCGTGGTTGCATTCACCGCTTCAATAATGAGTCGGGATCTGGAAAAAATCGGACAATTCGGATTTGATGCATACCTTAGAAAACCAGTTAATCACGAACAGCTGCTTACTGTTCTGATTCGGTTCCTTCCTTATCGTGAGCAGCCTTTTACTGAAATTGATTCAAGTATGGACCTTTTGGAGATTCATGATGCTGAATCCTTATTTTCCCTATTAGAATCGGATTTTTATCCCGAATGGGAAGATATTCGCGATAAAGGAGATTTTTCTCTTATTGTGAAATTTGCAGGATCTTTAAAAAAAGAGGCAGAAAGACACAAAGCCTATTCTATTATTCAATATGCTGATAGATTAATCGATTATGCTGACAGCTATGATATTATAGAGGTGGAAAAGCTAATGAATCAATTCCCTGAAATTATAGAAAGAATCAGAGAATCCTTAATAGAGGAGTAAGATGTTATGAACGGAAAATTCAATATTCTTGTCGTTGATGATGACCTGAAAAATATACAGGTGGGGATAAACTTTCTCAAAAAAAATGAGAAATATCACCTTGTTTTTGCCACAAATGGAAAACAGGCATTGAAGAGAGTCAAAGATTCCCTTTTTGATCTGATTCTTCTGGATATTATGATGCCGGAAATGGATGGGTATGAAGTCTGCAGAAGATTGAAAGAAGATGAGCATACAAGGGATATTCCCGTTTTATTTCTTACGGCAAAGCAGGGGGCGGATAATCTCGTCAAAGGGTTTGAAGCTGGCGGGGCCGATTATATTACTAAACCATTTAATTCCCATGAGCTAATGGCCCGGGTTAAAACCCATATCGAACTTCACTATCAACACAAAAAAGAGATTGAACGTTTACAGGATTTACTATATCAGTCTCAGAGAGCGGAGACGATTATTTTCCGGGCAAAAGGGATTGCTCACGACTGCAATAATTTTCTGAATGTCATTGCTCCAAATATCCAGAAAATCAATTCCAATGTAAAAAAAGGAATTTCAGATCCCGGGGATTACGAAACGTTATTTCAGGGAATAGTTTCATCGGTCAGGAAGACGGCGAATCTTTTAAGGCAGTTTTCTGATTTTGGAAATGAGAAGAAAAATCAAGTGTCCATTGTCGATATGAATGTCGTTGTGTCAGATCTTGTAAAAATCTACAGATCTTCCCTGAATAATACGGTGGATCTGAAAATCGACTTTCTCAGTCAGCCGGCCCTGGCTCTGGCAGACATTATTCACATAGAGCAGGTTTTGCTGAATATGATAATAAATGCGGATCATGCTATTTGTTCTCAACCAGAAGAGAATAGGCGGGGGGGGGCTATAACTCTGACTGTATCCAAAGTCTCCCCTGTAGAGGATGCCGAACTAAATAGTGCATCGGCCTATCTGAAGATTGATGTTGAAGATAATGGGATCGGGATGAGCCAGGAGACGATGGATCTGATTTTCAATCCCTATTTTAGCACCAGGAAAAATGAAGGTGGAAGTGGTCTGGGATTAGCTGTTGCCAGGAGCATTGTAAAATCTCATAAGGGAGATATTCGGGTTTCATCAGAATTGGGAAAAGGCTCCTGCTTTAGTATCTATTTCCCTTTTTATGAAGAAAAAGAGTAATCACTACGACGTGGATCTGTCCAAACAGTAGAAAAGTAGATAATTCAGGAGTTTCGCAGGGACCTCCTTTTTAACATATACAGGATTAAGGTTTCTGTAAATCAGTAAGCTTCAATTCCAATAATTGGTCCTATTGCATCTTCCCCTTATCAGATAGATAATTACTCTATGAAACAGACCCCCATTGATGAAATTTATCATTTCAAGTGCACCTCCTGTGGAGACTGTTGTTCCGGTCACATGGAAATTAATATCAATATCTATGATCTCTATAAAATCAGCAGGAAATCCAATTTCTCCTCCACAGGGGAATTGTTTGAAAGAAGACTCGTTAAACTCGTTCAGGTTCAGAATAACTGCTGGACGCCTCAGATCATCTTTAAGAAACTGCCCTTGGAGTTCTGCCCCTGGTTGATCAATGATATGGGGGACAATGACATTCTAAAAGGTTTTTGTTCCCTCCATCCCACAACTAAACCCCTTATCTGCAGGATGGCACCGGCCGGCCGTGTTGTTGATTTTCATAATCATCAAATATCCTATGTGCTGACACCTCCTACAGAAAACTGTCACGGTATGAAAAGTACACAGGAAAATCGTTTATCCCTATTAGAAAGGGACATCCATGATGAATTGGAACTGGAATATCGTTTTTATAGAATTCTGGAAAACCTGAAAAAGGTAAAAATCCCGGAAGATGTCATGCTGAAGAAGTTTTATATTTTCAACACAGACAGCCCTTTTGAACAGATTCTTGCAGAGCGGGAGAAAATGCCATTCAATTTAATGTTGTAATCATAGGACAGATACACTTAAACTATAAAAGGAACAGGAGTGCTATCTATGAATCAGGATGAATTAAAAGAGTGGAACAGACTTCATGATGAACATGCCGTCATATGGAGAGAACTGGAGCAGTATAGAACAGATACAATCGTCTCAAGGAAAAAAGGTGAAGATAATACAGAGGCAGAGAATCAGATTGAAAGACTGAGTGCAAAGCTGAAGGATATCGAAGGCAAAATAGATGATTTTATGAGAGAACATTAAGATCATTTTAATAATGAGTCAGAAAATTCACTTTTCCCGGTATTGAAAAAGTACAATTAAAAATCTTTATCCAGAGATTCTTCAAAGGGCAGTTTTAACTGTGGATCATATTCGGAGAAACCTTTACCGGATAATCCGGACAATGATATCCCCAAAAGTCTCAGCGGTTTGCTTCCCGCTTCTGTTTTGGACACCAGATTCCAGATGTGATTCATTATTTCACCGGACTTATTGACGGGATATTCTACCGTGTGGGATCTTGTCACACTAATAAAATCGTGAAATTTTACTTTGAGAGTCACTGTTGATGCAAGAGCCTTATATCTTTCCATGGTGTTTTCAATGTCATCGGCAATCTCTTTCAGTATCCTGTAAATCTCATCCATGTCGGTAATATCCACTTTCAGTGTTGTTTCTCTTCCGATGGATTTTCTTATGTGACTCGGTTCAACAGTCCTGTTGTCTATCCCCCTGGCAGCATCATAAAAATAGGGACCCGACTTTCCGAAAAGTTCAATCAGTTCATATAGTTCAAACTTCTGAAGATCGGCTCCGGTTTTTATACCCATGGTAATCATTCTTTTTTCGGTTACCTTTCCGACTCCCCAGAATTTTCTTATGGGTAATTTTGAGATGAAATCTACAGCTTCAGGAGGTGTCACAACAGTAATACCATCAGGTTTATGGTAATCAGAGGCTATTTTCGCAATGAACTTATTATAGGATACTCCGGCAGATGCAGTCAGTCTGGTTTTTTCCTTTATTTTTGCCCTTATCTCCTGAGCTATGAGGGTTGCCGATGGATTTCCCATTTTATTCTCAGTGACATCGAGATAGGCTTCATCGAGAGATAGAGGTTCCACCAGATCGGTATATTGGAAGAAGATTTCTCTGATCTGATCGCTGACCTCTTTGTAATCTGAGAAATTGTGATCACATACGAAAATAGCATGTGGACATAATTTATATGCCTGAGCAGATGGCATGGCCGAGTGTATACCGAATTTTCTGGCTTCATAGGAACAGGTGGAGACTACTCCGCGACTGTCCGGCCGACCTCCTACAACAAGAGGCTTTCCTCTGTATTCAGGATGGTTTCTCTGCTCAACCGCGGCAAAAAAAGCATCCATGTCTATATGAATTATTTTCCTCACATATTTACTATACATACATTAAGTTGTTTTGACAATCATTGCTCTGAATTATTTGGTTCCTGAGCCTGTCGACTTGTGCTGAGCTTGTCGAAGTAAGGGTACATGCAATAAGTAGATTGGGCAATAATAGAATCTATTTTTACTCACTACGTCGGATGGACTGAGCAGAAATCTCCACTAATCGGCTATAAATGAAGAAGTGAAAATAAAAATATCTTAAAAAAGGCCTTTTTAAAAAAAATCAATGGCACCATAGTGATTCCTGATCTAATATAAAAGATCCGAATGAAAATTTAATCATCAAAAAAGGACTAATTGCTATGTTAAAAAAGCTACTTATTCTATTTCTTTCATTATTCACATTGTTTATTTTCAGCTGTACAGAAACTAAGACCGATTCTACTAATTTATACATTGAGGACACTGTTGAAGAGAGGGAAAAAGAAACAGAAGCAGAAATCGTTACTGAACCTGAAGTGCAATCTCTACCAGCTGTCGTTTTACGTGATGATGCTTCCATATGGGGGAATGAAGAGGGCAGTTTATCGGCGAAACCGATAGTTCAACTTGATATGGGTACAGAAGTTCAATACCTGGGAGTCGATGAAGATTTAAAATCCGGCTCAAATGTATACTCATATTCCAAAATTCAACTGGCTGATGGCATAGAGGGCTGGATCTCAACAGTTCGATTGGCTAAAAATGCAGCAGTCGGAGTTGTCGCTGTGGAAAGTGGTTTATATAAAAGACCATCAATAACTTCTCCCATAAATAGAACGGTTCCCGCAGGACAGATTGTTGCTGTCTCTTTGGAAGAGGGAAATGTTGAGGGGTATGCAAAAATCAGTTTTTCCTATTATTTCAATGATAAAATATCCACACCGGAACACCGCTATATTGTATATAAAAATATTTCTTCAGATACAAAAGATATAGAAACAGCAAAGCTTGTTCTTAAAGCCTTTAGAAATGTTGACCAGAGAAATGACTTTCTGAATCTCGCTTTTACATTAGATTCCGTTTTTAAAACAACCGGTCGTATAAAAGGGGATCAGTTCGGCTATAAATTCCCTGAGATGACAGATGATCCGATGGCGCTTTCCGATAATGTGGATGTTCTGGCCGTCAATCCTCAGAACGAAGGCGAAGCTCTTCCCTGGTTTCTGGTTCAACTGGAGGATCAGCAATTACTGTGGATGAGATCCGATGGGGTAGAACTGGATAATGATATAGGAGAAAGTGTATTACATAGAACCTTATTAACTGATAAATCCACTTATACCGGGGAGGGTGTCCCCTCTGTCATTCTCTACCAGAATCTGTCTTTTAGAGTGACTGCCACAGATAAAGAGGGAAAAGAGACTCTTCAGAATAAAGGATCTCTTGAACTCGGTCAGGTCGTCTATTTTATGAATGAAGATAAATTGTTTAATGATATAGAATATTCGAAAATTGAAATTACCAACGGACAGTCAGGATGGTGCTCAAAGGCTTATTTAGCCATAGATACGGTTCCCGCTGTCATTACAAAATCTGATGTTTCACAATTCAGTGATGCCAGATTAACATCACTTTCACCCATCAAGATTCAGAGGTTTCAGATCGTGGCACAGTCTCTGAAGGAAGAATCGGGATTCTTTAAAATCAGTTATTCTCCCATCGATAAAGATCTCGGGCTTCAAAGAGATGTGTATATACAGAAGATGTCAGCACCTTCATCTTATATGAAGAATGATATAGATGCGACAAAGCTGTTTTACCTTTGTCTCAATGAAGAGGACCCGGATCTGGCGGATCTGTATCTGAGAAAAGCCAGTGAAATCCCGTCCTTTTTTCAGGATGAGATAAGTGATCTTTTTTATGAATCGAAAGAAGATCTCCCTGAAAGCAGTGCATCGGACTTATAATTATTCACAAGCATAACTCCTGCTTTAAACCGTGAGAAAGTCCAGCGTCATTCTTCTGATTCTGGGGAGCAGACCTCCTTTGTTCTACTGCTCCCCATAGTTCTAATTACTTCACAAGGCCTAAGAGAAATTCTCTGCCCTCACGATAGACCCTGAAGGTTATTTCATCACTACTGCTGCTGTTAAGCTGTTCGTAAAAACCGTTGATAGTTTCAACTTTCTTATTGTTGACTTTGCTGATAATATCTCCTGCTTTCAGTCCGGCGGATTGGGACACAGATCCCTGTACTACCCCTGTAACCAGCACTCCATTTATACTATCTGCAATATTCAATTGTTCTCTTGCTTCATCATTCAATCTGTTGACCGCCAGTCCCGGCCAGAGGTCATGATTGCCCTGTACCGATTCCTCATCCTGCCGTTCCTCAAGTTTAATGGAGAGTTCCATTTCTCTACCATTGCGGATAAGCTTCATGGTCACGGTTTCTCCCGGTGCTTTATTGCCGATCAGGTTTCTCAGGTGGTCACTGTCTTTTACATCAAAAGTATTGACATTGATAATAAAGTCTCCCGGAAGCAGTCCGCTTTTGGCTGCGGGGGAATCCCTGAAAAGATTCAGGACAAAGGATCCTGTTTTACCTTCAATTTTAAGATCCTCTCTCATTTGTGAGAATTGATCATTGACCAGATCCGAAATGGATACACCGAGCCATCCATACTCTATGCGTCCTTTCTCAATAAAAGAACTAATGGCATTTTTTACCTTATTCACCGGTATGGCAAAGCCTATACCGTCGCTACCGCCGGTCCTGGACGCGATCCAGGTATTAATTCCAATAAGCTCTCCTTCCAGGTTTACCAGTGCCCCTCCCGAATTGCCGGGATTAATGGCCGCATCAGTCTGAATATAATCGGTAAAATCCCCTATCTGACTCCCCGATTCGGCTTTCCGTCCCAGGGCGCTTATAATTCCCTGAGTAATTGTGGATTCAAATCCCAGAGGATTACCAGCGGCAAATACAATATCTCCTGACTGGAGAAGGTCGGAATCTCCCAGTTTGATTGCCCCTATTGTCTCTTTTGATTCAAATGAGATAAGAGCCAGATCTGTCCTGGCATCGGTCCCCACCACTTCTGCTTTATACTCTCTACCATCATAGAGTTTTATACTGATTTCATCGGCATTACCTACGACATGATTGTTGGTTATAACATAATAGGTATTTCTGTCGGACTGAATAATGACACCTGAACCAAGTCCCTCTTTTCTAAACTCTCTTTCCTGAGGTTTGTCATTATCGCCATTATTATCTCTGTCCTGATTAAAAGGGAAGGGCCAGTTATTATTGAACAGATCAAAAGGTGAAAATCTGTTTGGGGGAATCTGCTGCTTTATGACTTCAACAATATTAATTTCCACAACAGAAGGAAGAACTTCTTTTGCCACCAGCCGGTATTGATCCTGAAGAGCGTAAAGCAGATCCCTTCCGGAATTTGTCTCTGTTGAAACGGGAACAGGACGATCAGTTTCTGCATGAAGAGCTGTCGTACTGTCATTTACACAGGCTGTAAATAACATTCCATAAAAGAGAAAGAACATTTTAATTAGAGTATTTTTCATATTATGCCTCCTATAACTTAAAAAAAAGATCTAAATAAATGGTTACAGAAGAATAAGGTGAACCAGGCAAAAAAAAAGTCATGGCGGTTTAAACCGCCATGACTTCGGCCCCTTTATCCGGCAGTTATCTGAATTTTTCTTGGTTTTTCCGATTCTATGACACCGAGGGATAATGTAACGATCCCGTTCTTAATAACCGCATTAATATTATTGCGGTCAATAGTGTCATCAATGGTGTATTCCTGGTGAAAGTCATTATTTCTAATCTCATGAATCATGTATTTCCCTTCTATATCTGCAGTTTCTTTTTTGCCGTCAATTATGAGAAGATCTTTATCCACTCTGATTTGGAGGTTCTCTTTTGTCACCCCCGGCATCTCAAGGTACAGGATAACCGATTCATTATCGTGGAAGATATCACATGGTGCGGGGACTCCTTTCACTTTCTGTAATTCTTTTTCATCACTCATCTCTTTATCCTCCCTTTCTATTCTTTGATTTCTACAGTTATCTGTTTGGGCTTTGAATCTTCTTTTTTCGGTAGCACGACCTGAAGAATCCCGTTTTTAAGTTGTGCGGAAATCTTCTCGCTATCTACAGTCTGAGGTAGAGCAAGAGTTCTCTGAAAACTGCCGGTCCAGCTTTCTTTTTTATAATACTTTCCTTTTTTTTGCTCTTCTTCTGTTTTTTTTGTCCCTTTTAAGGTCAGTACGTTGGAAGCAATAGATACATCTATATCCTTCTCTTCCAGGCCGGGTAGTTCACAGGTTACAGTGAAATCATCCTCTCCTTCAATAAAATCTATTGCTGGAGTAACACTGCGATCGAATAGTCCTGTTGTCACTGGTAGCCGGTCATTTCTAAACAGTTCGTTGATCTCATCCTGTAGAGTCCTCATTTCTGTCCATGGATCGTAAAGATTTCTGTTTTTCCATTTCACTAATGCCATAACAGCACCTCCATAAATATATTTTCTAATAATAAATATGCAAATTTTGTGCCGGATTTTAGGGCATAAGATTGTTGTTATTGTCCTTTTTACCATTATAGCCATGTCTATTGATTTCTTATCTGATGAAAAAGGGAACAGTGATTTTTTATGATTTTTTTTCATTATGTCATTTTGACACAATCAAATTCTGACGAAATAATGCTCTGTGTAATTTTTACACAATTTACACAATGAATCCTTTTTTCTTTTCATTTTGTACATAATGAAGAAGAATATTATCAGTCTCTGAAAGCCTTCGGCAGGTTTCTCTGGCAATATTCAATATAATTTTAGAAAATAATTCCAGATTGGTCTTATAGAGTTCATGGAGAGATTTTCCTGATAG
>JAEINM010000119.1 GCA_016342385.1 Spirochaetaceae bacterium
TAACCGGTCACTCCCGTTCCCTTTATTGATAATTGAAAATTATTATCTTCAATCCACTTCTGAAGCGAAGTAAACATATTGATCAGATCGACTACAGGATTGCCCTCTGACAGGACATAATCCTTATAGATAGGTTCTCCTGCTGTATCCAGTAAGACAAGCTTTGAACTGGTCGAGCCTCCATCTATTCCGATGTAACCTTCCAATACTGAACCTTTAGGTGGGATAGCAGGAGAAAAAGAGGGGATGGAGTATCGGTTTCTGAAACTTTCCAGTTCTTCTTCACTGGCGATCAGTCCTTTGAGAGAAGTTCCTGAATCTTCCAGTTGTTTTTTTCTGTTCTGATGTATGTATTGATCAATTTCAGTCAGCCCGGAAAAAATATTATCTTTTTTTTCCGATTTTGCCCCGGCTCCAAATAGTACAGCTCCGGTAGCGGCGTAATAATGGGAGTCATCCGGTACGACTATCAGTTCTTCCGGATCCTTTCCTTTAGGATTCCATCCATGCAGTTCCCACGTCTCGGGAAGGGCTTTTCTCCACAGTTCAGCTATGACAGGTATGAATGTATGGGGGCCACCTAGAAGAATGACTTTATCTTTCAGGATATTCCCCCGAACCAGTACTTCCAGGTTCTGTTTGACAATGGCATTGCAGAGGGATATAAAGATCTCTTCTTTGTTGACACCGGCTTTTACCAGCCCGACTACATCAGTTTCTGCAAATACACCGCATTTGGCGGCAATATGGTGGAGACTCTGACCGGAGAGTTGTACTTCTCTGGCCATTTCCATGGGCAGTCCGATTTTACTGAAGATTTTATCTATAGTTGCTCCTGTACCACCGGCACATTTATCATTCATAAATGATATGGAGCTTTTATTTCCTTTTTTATCCTCTTTCCATATAATGACTTTGGCATCCTGTCCACCCAGTTCAATAACTGAACCCGCATCGGGGTGTCTGGTTTCCACAGCGTAGGAAACAGCATTCACTTCTTGTACATAAACAGCATGTAGTATGGATGCCAGAGAACGTCCCCCGCTACCTGTAATATAAAGAGCAATCGTGCTCGAGGAAAATGTTTCCCCTATTTCAGACAGGAAATCCCGGACCAGTTCCGACTGTCTGGTATTATGCCTTTCATATTTTTTCCAGATAATCTCATTATTTTCATCCATTACTACAGCTTTAACAGTTGTAGAACCTACATCTAGACCACACTTCACTAGGGATCCATTTAATCTCTCTGATTGAATTTCTTTATCTAAAATCGTTTTCACAATCGGTATTTTCCTATAAAAAACAGTAAATTTCAATGATCATACTTATTAATATGGAAGATAAGATCTTTGTAAAGATGCAAATGAGGTAAAAATAAAAAAGGATTGTCATTTGTCAAAATTCATGTATAGAGACAGGGTAGGCCTATAGCGAATAGAGAATTTCAGCTTCCAGAATACCAAGAAGTTCGAGAATCTCTGAATTGCTTTCTGTCCGTTTCATTCTTTCAATCACACGGTTCAATAATACTTTATCTGTGCTTTCAGCCAGAGAGGTTATAAAATTTATCAGATCCTGATTTGTTCCCAGCCGGATCATGTTCTCATATCCCTCTTCGGTTCCTGTCAGGTAAAAAGAATAGGTCAGTCTTCTCAAACTGCTGGTGTCCGATAAAATCCTGCTGAGTTCCATTCCCCTGGGAAGAAAATCCGCAGATCCAGCTTCTCCGAGAATCTCACAGAAAATCAGAGCTAATGACGGCTCATTTCTCAGATCGAGACTGTCAAGAGAATTGGATATCTGAATCATTTTTGAAGGATCGGAAATCCCGATTCTCGAAAGTGTCTGTATCGCTTCTTCTCTGATGGATGAATCCCTTTCCCTGGCGGCGATTCCGATTATTTTATCAATGCTTTCCTGACTCAACAAAGGCATTTGCCCCAGAGCTCTAATGGCAAAGAATCTCAACTGGGCATACTTCTGATCTCTCATGGAAGCTGCCGTAATCAGAGTCTGCTCAACTTTTATGGTGGGATTATCAAATCCCGCAGCACCGAGAGCTCTTACGGCATTTATTCTGACATCCAATGGTTCTGTTTCATTGGATACCATCTTGTTCAGTGCGGTTGTCACCCTGACATTTCCACTGGGACGTATTCTGTACAAGGCCAGTGTCGCGTAGCGTTTTACTTCCGGGTCCGGTGAGCTGAGCATATTGAGCAGACTGAGAATTGATGCGGCATCGGGAAGCTCTGCAAAAAGTCTGGCGGCCTGCTGCTGGAATATTGTATCGTTGTTTCCGTTGACTGTACGGGCTAATCCCCCGATTAGGGCAGTATTATTTGTTTTGTATAATTCTTTTGCTGCAGCATAAGCGGCAACCTGTATCTCTTTAACAGGAGAGGCTAGAGCTGTAATAACGCCGTTAATCCCTTTTAGTCCTTCCGCATGAGCACCGACCGTGGATAGACAGCTTTTCTGCAGTTCAATTGAAGTCTGGGGATTTTGAAGTAATCCGATTATTGACGGGATAATGGAGGGATTATTGATATACTGCGCTCTGTCTACAAGTGTCAGAAGCACATTTTCAGATCGTTCTTTCTTAAAAAGCCCGAGAAGAGAAGACACGGTGCCCTGATCATTGAAAGCTGATAATCCATTAACAGCAATAATTCTCATGGCGGGATCGGCAGAATTGAGATAATCGGACAATGCTGCAGAAATCCTTCTGTCTACTGTCCCTCTGGCGGCGATTTTTCCAAGAGATTCCAACACTGTTTTCAAAATATTTTCAGGGATTTCCTCTTCCTTCAATATGTCCAGTAGAGGTTGAAGGCTTTCTCTTGAACCCATAGAACCTAGAGCTCTTATAATTTCCACTTTTTTTGTCTCATCGGGATTTTCTGATAGACTGATAAGCAGAAGATCCAAAGCCTCGAGATTTCCTATGGATCCCAGGCTTCTAATACTGTTTATGGCAAAACGATCATTGGAAACAAGGGGAATTATATAGGGAATCCCTCTGCCGGACCTGAGAATTCCCAGGGTATAGAGAGCTGTATTGACCGCATTTTCATCTCTCTGTTCACGAATCAGCGAGTTGATCAGAGTTGATTCGAGGATCTCTCTTTCCTTTACTGAGAGTGGGTCCGGAAGGGGATATCCTCTCTCGAGCATCGTGTAGAGTGAATCCTTTGCACTGATAAATTCAGCTTCCGCTCCACTGCCTTCTTTCCGATAGGCATTGTCCATTTGTGAAAGATAAGAGGCCATCTCATCCATGGCCTTTTTCCGGGCTGATGGGGGAAGGAATAAACCGTATTCCCCCATGGCTATTCTCTTTTCTATCAGCTGATTAATGGTCGTTCCATAGTTTAAACCAATAAGCTCATTTATAGTCCCTTCTGGGCTCAATAAGGCATCGCGGACAGTTTCCAGGTCTCTTACAGGAAAATACCTGTAATTATTTCTGATAAACTCCAGAGTCTCCTGAACCTGAATCTGATCATCTTGAACAAGGAAGTCCGAGATCTGTTCATCCATATCTTCCAGGCGGTCGAGAGAACCATTTTTATTGAGATCGATATATCCGTTTTTCAGCTCGGGAAATATAGTTCTCAGTTTATTGCCCAGGGGAGTTGATACTATATCTCCTGATAGAGGAAATAATACAGATATACTAATGATTATATAAAGAATTTTTTGCTTCATTGCTGTATCCTAAAGTATGTTGACCTTAAACACAACAAAATTTCCATAAGAGGAGATGAAATAGTTATCATTGGAACTTGTTCCCCTTGATGATTTAATCTAAAATAGCAGCCATGAAAAAAATTCTATTAATAATAATAACAGCTCTTTTTTTACTACCTCTGTATTCTCAGAGCAGTGAAACCCGGACTATTGAATATTTAACTTCCCAACTGGATGAGAATGAAAAGAACATTCTCAATGAGCACAATAAAGTTTTCCGCTACGGCAGAGAGAGAACAGGATTATACTACACTCCTATGGTTCCCTTAGCCGATAAAATTGCGGAAAGGTTCAATGCTATTAATCCCGATGTCACTGTAGAAGCTCTCTATAAAGTACCCTATCCCGAAGATATGCTCAAAGGCTATGACCGGGATCTAATCCTCTACAATATTGTCAGAGAGGTCAGCAATATTACTGGTGTTCAGTACTATTCGAGAACGAAAGACAGACTTCGAATCCTATTTGATGACGTATATGCTGTGGATGAAAAGAAAAAGCCCATTGAAGACCCGGTTGTGTATTCCATACCGGAATATGATTCTTTTCCCATACATATGAAAGAAGCCAATCTGGGAAGTGACTATTACCTCGCTGAATATAACTATGATGGGCAGGATATCTATTTCTCTCTGACCAATACCAGTACAGTCCGGTATGTTATTAAAATAGTCGGTAAAGATAATATGCAGATTGATCTCCTGGTGATGCCTTTGGAAGATGAAATCCTGATCTATGGATACTGTGGTGTCAAGCTGGCCAATCCCGGTTTTGTAAACAGAATGATGGATCCTTTCTCCTCTTTCTATAGACGTTTATATGCCATAGAAATCTGGTTCTCCAACTCTCTGTTAAATGAAAATAGAAGACCGGAGAATACTCTTGGCCAATTAGGTCAGGATTAGATTTCACGGGTTTTATGTAGAGACAGGGCATGCCAAATAATGTAGAGACAGGGCATGCCCTTTCTCTACATTATCAAACAAATTTTGTTAGAATAAATTTTCTATTTCTTTTGCATATATTTTATTGATGACATGGCGTTTTATTTCCTGTTTTGCCGATAGTTCTTTTCCCACTTCAAAATCTTCTGGTAAAATCCTGAATTTGAATATCCTTTCAAAGGCTTTGAAACCGTTTTTTGTGTTTATCTGTTCTTGAATGATTCCATTCATCATTTCATGAATTTCCGGAGTCTCTACCAGGTCTTCCCTATTCATGTATGAAATAGAGTTCTCCCGGGCATAATTTTCCAGAGACTCTAGATCGGGTATAATTAATGCGGCAAGGTATTTCTTATCCTGCCCCAGCAGAACGGCTTTATCTATGAAAAGAGATTCTGTTAGTTTCTCTTCAATGGGAGAAGGTTCTATATTCTCTCCTCCCAGCAGGACTATTGTATCTTTTGCCCGGCCCAGGATTGTCAACTCATTATTGATTGTCAGCATTCCCAGGTCTCCCGTATTCAGCCAGCCCTCTTCATCAATCACTTTTTTTGTCTGTTCTTCCAGTTTGTAATAACCGAGCATAATCTGAGGCCCCCTCGCGAGAACCAGACCTTTTTTACCGGGAGGCAGAATTTGACCATTTTCATCAAGGATTTTAACTTCAGTTCCGGGGAATACAGGTCCCACGGTCCCTGGAACCGGATGATTCTGTTTTCTGACACCGAGAACAGGAGCTGCTTCGGTTAAACCATATCCTTCCAGTACCAGAATGCCCGCTGCGGAGAAAAAATTATCCACAGCGGCGGGAAGTGCTCCGCCTCCCGATATTCCAGCTACAAAATTCCCACCCAGTTTGGATATAATATTCTTGAAAACCAGTATCTCTCCCAGCTTTTTAAGGGGGAATAATAGTGTATAGGGTAGAATAGCCAACGCTATTTCCAGAATTCGGGATCTCTTTTTGTATTCCGGTCTTAAACCGTATATCATGTTTCTAAAAAAGCTGAAGTTCTTACCGACTGCGACAAAAAAGAGAAAGAGGGCTTTTTTTACACCGCCGGCCGCATTAACTTTTTTATAGACTCCCGACATGACCGCTTCCCATATTCTCGGGACAGACGCCATCCATGTGGGTTTGATCGCTGCAAAATCCGCCAGGAATATGCTTCCCACCGGCTTTGAATAACAAAGAGCCGAACCAACAGCAAGGGCGATATACTGCATAATTCTTTCGAATGAATGCCAGACAGGAAGAACACATAACCATTTATCGGTCTGATTTAATTCCAGCAGAAAGGGAATTCCGCGGATCTGGTGGAGGAAGTTGTTGTGAGACAGCATGACTCCCTTGGGAGTCCCGGTTGTTCCGGAAGTGAAAATGATTGTGGCCAGATCATTTTCCTCTCCTTTGCTGATCTCTATCAGAACCAGATCGGAATTTTTCACCAGTTCAGTTTTTCCCTGTTCCATTATGTCACGAAAAGTGTGAATTTTTAATGATTGAAGATCTGAAGTCATCTCTTCTTTTTTTATAGTGCTGTCGAGAATAATGATATTCTGTAAAAGGGGCATATCCTTTATTCTCTGAGCTATTTTTTTAAGCTGGGCACTATTTTCCACTATAGTGATTCTGCTCTCAGAAAAGCTTAGGATATAGCTGATTTCATCGCTATTGGAATCGCATCCCCGGGGAATGTCCGCCGCTCCTATGGACAGTATTCCCATATCGGCGATAAGCCATTCTTTGCGGTTTTCTGATATGAGGCCCACATGATCTCCTCTTTTTACTCCGAGATTTAAGAGGCCGGCACCGAAACACTGCACTTCAAAGAAAAAATCTTTGTAACTTGTCGGTTGAAATTCTTTATTTTTATCTTTGCTGAATTGAGCTGTGCTATGGGGATATTTTCCAGAAATTTCCTTTAGAAGCTTTGGGAGTGTATTTTGCATTATATCCTCCATTTATATACTTTTTACTATATAAGATTAATATTAGTCTTTTTAAACTCATTTGTACATGTTCGTTTTTTTTTCATCTTAACCGGAAGTTTTATAAAATTGTGGATCAAATATATCATTTAATTATATATTTAGTGTATGAGGATTGTAATATGAGATTATATAGTCGCGGACAGCTGGTATTTGTCGGTTTCTGTAGCGCTTTAGTTGTATTTTTAATATTATTCGGCCTGGGAACATTTTCACGGAAAGAGAGTGAAACCTCTGCCGTTTCAGAGACATCGGGTGTTGAGCCCTTCGTTCTCAATGTCAGCCATTCGCCACTTCAGGGCGATCTGCCTTCTCTGTCCACACCAAGCCAGAAGTATACTGCTGAAGAAGTGGAGAATATTTCTATATATGATCTGCTAAATGAAGCCGTAGTCAATATTACAACGGAAGTTCTAATATATAACTGGTTCACAGAGCCCATCCCCCGAGAGGGGACAACAGGTTCCGGTTCTATTATTGATACAAGGGGATATGTCCTGACCAACAACCACGTTGTTGAAAATGCCTACAAGGTCTATCTGGCTTTAGCTGATGGGACTCAGGTGGAAGGGGAAGTCATAGGAACGGATTATGAAAACGATTTATCAGTTATAAAATTCGACCCCGACGGCAGGGAACTTGTCACGATCCCCTTTGGATCATCAAATAATCTCAGAGTGGGACAGAAGGTTCTGGCTATCGGAAATCCCTTTGCCCTGGACAGAACTCTGACCACAGGAATCGTCTCCGGTCTGGGGCGGCCCTTAAAAACGGATACCGGTTATATTATCAACAATATGATTCAGACCGACGCCTCGATCAATCCGGGAAATTCCGGAGGACCGCTGATAAACTCGAATGGTGAGATGATCGGGATAAATACCCTCATATATTCTCCTTCAGGAGGTTCTGTCGGTGTCGGTTTTGCAGTTCCCATTGATACGGCTAAAAGAGTTATTCCCGATCTTATTAATATAGGAAAAGTCAATAGAGGCACGATTGACATCGTGGGGATCCAGCTATTTCCCTCTCTAGTCCGTTATGGAAGACTTTCAGTTAGTCAGGGAGTCCTTATTTCCAGAATCGCCCCCGGGAGTCTGGCAGATCGATCGGGGCTGAGAGGTGGTGATCGGGAAAAAGCGGTTAAAAGCGGTAGTTCTGTAATTTACCTCGGAGGAGACATTATAGTCGGCATTGGAGATTCAACCGTAAGTTCCTTAAGTGATTACTACAGTGCTCTGGAAGATACCCGTCCGGGAGATATTGTTCAGGTGACAG
Organism: Spirochaetaceae bacterium; assembly: GCA_016342385.1. Taxonomy (GTDB): domain Bacteria; phylum Spirochaetota; class Spirochaetia; order DSM-2461; family DSM-2461; genus Spirochaeta_F. The sequence goes on from JAEINM010000119.1 coordinate 7,971, forward strand.
TTGTGCGCAATAATAAAAAAGTGGTTGTTGATGTGGAATTAAGTGAAAGAAGGCATACCTATTGAATCCTTTTGAAGTCGTCTCTCCATTCAATCCTTCAGGAGACCAGGGGAATGCTATCACCACTCTCTGTGAGGGCCTGGATGAAGGTCTGAAATATCAGACATTAAAAGGTGTAACCGGTTCGGGAAAAACCTATACCATGGCGAAGATTATCGAAAAGGTTCAAAGACCGACACTGATTGTGTCTCACAATAAGACCCTGGCAGCGCAGTTATATAGAGAATTTAAAGATTTCTTCCCCCATAATGCAGTTGAGTATTTTGTCTCATATTACGATTATTATCAGCCTGAAGCCTATGTCCCCTCGAAGGATCTGTTCATTGAGAAGGATGCTTCTATTAATGATGAAATAGACCGTCTTAAGTTATCGACAACCCGCTCTCTTATGGAGAGAAAAGATGTCATTGTTGTGTCCACGGTTTCCTGTATCTACGGGGTAGGCAGTCCCGCTTCCTATAAAGATATGAGAGTTCAGATTGAAGTAGGAGAGGAGATCAATGTCGATAAGATTATCAGGCAGTTTATTTCTCTCCAGTACAATCGGAATGATGCTGTTCTTGAACGGGGGCGCTTCAGGAAACGGGGAGACATCATAGAAATATTCCCGGCCTATTTTAAAGATATAGCCTACCGGATCAGCCTGGACTGGGATAAGGTGGAAAGCATAGCCCGCATAAATCCTATTACCGGTGAAGTTGTAGAGAAGGTGTATATGTGTACGGTCTACCCGGCGAAACACTTTGTACTTCCCGAGGAAAAAGTCCGTAATTCTCTAACTGAAATACGGATCGAGATGGAACAGCAGCTGGAACATTTTGAATCGATCGGAAAACTGGTTGAAGCACAGAGGCTGAAATCCAGAACTGAATATGATCTGGAGATGATGGAAGAGATGGGGTACTGCTCGGGAATAGAAAACTATTCCCGCATACTCGCCGGTCGGGATGAGGGCGAACGGCCTGAAGTGCTTCTGGACTTTTTCCCCAAGGATTATCTCACCTTTGTCGATGAATCTCATGTTACTCTCTCTCAAGTTCGGGCTATGTACGAAGGCGACAGATCCCGAAAGATGAATCTTGTCAATTTCGGATTCCGTCTACCTTCGGCTCTTGATAACAGACCTCTTGTCTATTCGGAATTTCTGGATATGCAGAACCAGATGATTTTTGTTTCGGCAACACCGGGGAAAGAAGAATTCGCCCGGTCAATGAGAATGGCACAACAGCTTATCAGGCCTACGGGATTGCTGGATCCTGAAATTACAGTAAAACCGACAGAAGGACAGATTGAAGATCTCTACAGTGAAATCAATATGCGAATAGCTGTCGGCGAGAGAGTTCTCATTACGACACTGACCAAAAAAATGGCTGAAGACCTCTCGGATTATCTGGCGGGACTCGATCTGAAAGTGCGTTATCTCCATTCAGAAATAGACACTTTTCAGAGAGTGGAAATCCTCAGGGATTTAAGGATGGGAGTGTTTGATGTTCTTGTGGGAATTAATCTTTTGAGGGAGGGTTTGGATCTGCCTGAAGTTTCTCTGATTGCCATTATGGACGCTGATAAAATAGGATTTCTCCGGTCTGCAACAGCTCTCATCCAGACAATCGGTCGTGCCGCCAGAAACCAGAATGGAAAAGTCATTATGTACGCCGATAAAGTCTCTCATGCTATGACAGATGCCATAGCGGAAACCGAATATAGACGAAAGATCCAGATTGCATACAATGAAAAGCACGGAATAACACCTGAAACGGTGAAAAAAGCCGTTCAGGATATCTTACTGAAAAATTCGGAACGGAAGAAAAATGCTGAAAAAATGACTATAGAGATGATGAAAAACAGTACAAATCTCTTTGATCCGAAACAGAAAAAAAGACTCATCAAGGCGCTTGAGAATGAGATGCTGGAAAAAGCTAAAAATATGGAATTCGAAGAAGCTGCCGTATTGAGAGACGAAATAGCCCGACTGAAAGGTGAAGAATGAAAAAAATATTATTTGTAATTATATCTCTACTGTTTTTTTCCTGTTCAGAGGAAAAGTTGAATGAAAATATTGAGATGCCCTCGACTCCCGTATTATCAGTGCAGTCCAGATGGGGGGTTGTCAATGGATCATATATTAGAATTACCGATATTGATGATCGACATAATTCGATAATAGCCACACTGCGCAAAGGGGATATTG
>JAEINM010000120.1 GCA_016342385.1 Spirochaetaceae bacterium
GAATATATCTATACCGTTTTTACAGGCGAGAGCAATGAATTTATCGACAACATCATCGGAGTAGTTTTTGTAACCAACAACATTCTGACCTCGGAGCAGCATCTGAAGAGGAGTCTTTACAGCTCTTTTTTTCACTTCTTTTAATCTATCCCAGGGATTTTCTCTCAGGAAACGCATACACACATCAAAAGTGGCTCCTCCCCACATTTCAAGGGAATAGTAACCAGCTTTATCTATAGTATCGATAATTTTCATAATATCATCTGTTCTCATCCGTGTTGCCCAGAGTGACTGATGGGCATCACGAAGAGTCGTATCTGTTATCCGTAAAGGGAGTTTATGCAGTGCATCTTCTTTATTCTGATTTCTCTCTGCCATTTTCTCTAATCTCCTATCTCAGTTATTCAAAATAATAATTCCGCTGCAACACGCTTTGCCTTATACATCAAGGCTACACGGTCGCTTTTCTCAGTCTGATTAATTCTGTTTTATTCGTTATATATGCCCATTTGGGAAAACTTTTCAAAACGGCGTTTTGTTAATTTAGTTTTAGGCATTTTTTTCAGAGGTTTTAACTCTTCGAGTATCGCTTTTTTTACTGCGTCAAAAGTGGCCTCATAATCAGTATGAGCACCCTCTTGAGGCTCTTCAATAATCCGATCGATTACATTCAGTGCTTTTAGAGAAGGTGCTGTCGGTTTTAATGCCGCTGCAGCAAGAGGAGCCTTTGTTCCGTCTCTCCATAAAATCCCAGCGCAACCTTCAGGAGATATAACTGAGTACACAGCATTGGAGAGCATAAGAATCTTATCTCCTACGCCAATCCCCAGAGCTCCTCCACTACCGCCTTCTCCAACAACAACACAAATGATAGGAACTTTGAGATGTGCCATCTCCACAAGGTTTCTGGCAATAGCTTCCGCTTGTCCTCTTTCCTCCGCTTCCAGCCCGGGGAAAGCGCCCTGAGTGTCAATAAACGTTATTATGGGTACATTGAATCTTTCGGCCAGCTCCATCATTCGAAGGGCTTTCCGGTATCCGTCGGGAAGAGCACAACCGAAATTCCTTTCGATATTCTCCTCAATATTTTTTCCTTTATTGTGTCCCACAACCATAACCGGTTCATTTCCGATTCTGGCAAATCCCGCTGCTATAGCTTTGTCATCAGAAAATCTTCTGTCTCCGTGAAATTCAACAAAGTCGGTAAAAATATTTTCGAGAAAGTCCTGTAAAACTGGTCTCTGGGGATTCCTCGCCAGTTTAACGGTTTCCCAGGCTGTTCTCTGGAGAGGCTCTTTTTCCATCTCTGTCAGCTCTTTTCTTATACGGCTGATCTCTTTTTTGAAGAGTTCCGGTGAATTCGACATTAAAGCCAGTTTTTTTTCCAGTTCTATTTTATTCGCCATATTTCTCTTCTCCTATCGATTGTAGAACGAAAGTATCTGACTTAAGGTATTTTTCATCTCTTTCCGCGGGACTATTTTGTCAATAAAACCATGTTCCACAAGATATTCAGCTGTCTGAAAATCGTCGGGAAGTTTCTGTTTTATAGTTTCTTCAATAACTCTTCTCCCGGCAAAGGCGATCAACGCTCCCGGTTCTGCTAAATTCAGATCGCCGACCATTGCAAAAGAGGCGGAAACTCCACCAGTTGTAGGATCAGTTAATATCGATATAAAGGGAATATCTTTTTCATTTAATCGGGAAATTCCGGCACAGGTTTTTGCCATCTGCATAAGCGAGAGTATTCCCTCGTGCATTCTGGCGCCTCCGGACGCGGAAAAAATGAGCAGAGGAACAGATTTCTCATAGGCATAGGTTGCCGCTCTCAGGATCTTTTCTCCCGTACCGGAAGAGAGACTACCTCCCATAAAGCGGAAATCCATTACTGCTATTGACACAGGTAGACCGTTAATTTTTCCTGTACCTGTCACAACAGATTCATTTAAACCTGTTTTAGCCGTAGTTGCGGCAACTTTATCTTTGTAACTGCCTTTGCTGTCTGAAAATTCCAGAGGATCAGAAGGCTTTATATTACTATTTAATTCTGTAAAGGAACCTTCATCCAGAGTAATACTGATCCGTTCCCATGCTGTTAATTTTCCATGATGTCCGCAAGTGGGACAAACCTTATTTCCATTAAGCCAGCTTTCTTTAAAAATATGCTTTTTACATTTAGGGCAGCTTATCCATATATCTTCATTGAATCTATTGTCTTTAGCTTTTTGAGTGCTAAACCAAGCCATTTATACCACCTGTTTTTCTTATCTGACAAATTGTAAGAAAATGTCAAAAATAAGTCAAGATAAAAATATCGAATAAAGAATTATGTTATCTCAAGGTCTTCTGATAATAGATATCAATAAAGTCTCTATCGATTTCCCCGGTTCTCTGGTTGCTGAGAATATTTCTGTTTTCTATGTAAAACTCCAGTTTTTCAAATTCTACACCATAATCATATTCCAGATTTCCCATATAATCCGTGCTGTTTATGAAATCATAAAAAGCTGGTTCTATCATATCTTCAAGGTTGGAATAAATATACTGATCAATAGATAGTTTCCGTATGTTTTTTTGGGATTCGTGAATAGTCTGCCAATTTTCGCTGTATTTCTCTTCTCCTGGAATATACACATCCTGATTAGTTTCAAGTATGTGGTTTTTATGAGAATTATATAGACTGATGTAATCTTCATATTCCAGAAGGCTATTCAATTCAGTCCGGATATTTGAATTTAGGAATTGGAGATTATAACGGTTCTCATAAAATATCTCCAGGGGATTAACATTGTATAATTCCCCAATAGAATCTATTGTTTCGGTTTCATTGACTATATGATACTGATAGTTTTGTTCGAGAGACAGATCGCTGCCGGTCATAATATTTTTTATAGCGGCTTTCCATAGGAGCTCACTTTCATCAAGATCGTGATTCCTGCTTTCAAACAGAATATAGGGATCAAGTTCTTTTTCTTTAAAAATCTGTAAATTGCTCAAAGATCTGTTCGTTCTTTCCAGCTGCCAGTGATAGCTGATTATTGAAGCGGCGACCTTTAAAAACCCGGCGCTTTCATTTTGAAACCAATTTGTAATATTCTGTTTCAGAATCTTCTTATCAAATTGTAATAAACCGGGGTACTGATTAAGAGCATTTATGATGGGATATAGATTGTGATCTTCACCAATATTATGTCTTCTTAATGATGACTCAATATTTCTTAAATAATAATTGTACACTTTGTAGTTCGTCAATGCCTGTATTTTTTCCCGCGGGAAGGTCATCTGAGGATCACTTCTGAATAGAGCTCCCACTTCCTCATTGACCGAAGTCAGATAATTTTCCCAATTTTCCATTTCCAGCTTGTCATTATATTTACTGATAATAAAATTGAAAGTCTGATCAACTTCTTCAAAATCATTTTCCTCATAATTATAGGTATCAAGAATCTGGTCCCTAAAGATATCTATGTATTCTATGTTGATGAGAAGTTTTTCATAATTTATGGCATTGGTGAGTCTGTCTATAAGGTCTTCGTCTATATACCGGCCAATTATTTCTGTAAGATTCTGCTGATGAATATCAATTAAACGCATGTTATTGTCGAGGAGATATCTTTTAAATCCCCAATTGATACTTTCCCCTATAGTCATATTCTCAGGACTATTTTCCCGGTAAAGTTGTTTCAGGTAACTTTCCAGTGAAATCAGGTTCTGCTCGTTTTGTAACAGATTCTCTTCGTAATTGTGAATTTTGTCTATCATGTTTATTTTGTATAGATAGTCCTCATTGTTAATGAATTTATTGGCATTTCCTCTCCTCGAAGTTATCCGGGAGAAGATACTCTGCTCATATTCTCTCATGTTTTTAGCTTGATTTATTAAATTTTCGTACTGATCTATGCCGAATACCCAGTACCAGGGAGCATTCCCAATAAGATACTGGAGGTATAATTCTTCATCGGGAAAATTATATCTGTCTTTCAGTCCCACAAGGAAATTCCTTCTGCTCAATAACTCCTTTTGTATATAATCAATTTTCTGTCCCAGATTCATGGTCAGTTCTTTTGTCCCTGCTCCGTAGGGATAGTACTGTTCCGGATTTGAAGTTCTGAGTAGAAATTTCACCCGATCTGCCAGTATTTCCACACGGTTGCTGTATTTTTTCCCATAGGGTGATGTTGAACTGTTTACTTCGTCAACATTTAGCTTATTGAGGAAAGAGTCCCAATTCCAGATCTTTCTGATGGTACCGCTAATCGTATAGGCTCTGACTTTTGTCTTATCCTCAGGATTCCCAGTCAGCTGATCCAGGGTATATAGGGCAAAACTGGTTTTAAATTTATAAGGATTTTCTGTGGCATCATATACTTCTTCAATATATCCGATTCCAGTTCCCGGAATAACAGGCTGTTTAAAAAACAGCTTTTTCCCATTGTTTTCATTGATCAGAGGGCGGCTGATCAGTTGTATCCGATCTTTGCCGATAGCCAGTTCATTGACTATTGCGACTGTTCCCGATTTTACTATAACAGTCGATGAAAGGAACAGATACAGGAGTAATACTGAAACAGCTGAAATATAAAATACACTTTTCTTTTTCATACAATCCCTCCTTCTAAATTGTATCCTGCCACCTCTGCTGATATTGGGTAAACTCAGTCAGTCCTATTTCTTTTTTATTGAATTTAATCGAATGGATCTTAATCAATTGACTAATGAGAATATTTTTCTGAAGATAATCTGCCAGGCTGAGATGATCGGGATATAATTTTTCCGCTTCATTTCTGAGAGCGAGGTCTATGTATCCTGTAGAGAGGATCTCCATAATTCTGTCCTGACGGTATAAATGATAAATATAACTGGATATATTTATCCAAAGAGTTTCAAAATCTCTAAGCTGCTGAAAATTTTTAAAAGGATCTTCAACCAGCTGGTTCAGCAATGGGGGGTCACTTCTCAGTAGGCTGTATTCCACAGTGACCTGATTGTCGATGTGTTCCCTCAATTCTTTTATTATTGCCAGGGAATCTGTCAGGTTTCTCTCTATCAGCTGCCTCTCGGGGATATCGAGGAAATAATCGTTTTTTGATTCTTCCAATTTTCTCTTAAACTCGCTTTCAACGGCATTTATTCCCGAATCAAATCTTTCTGTTAATGTACCATAATAGATATTGGTGCTGAATGCCGTCTGACTGAAAGATCTTCTCAGATAATCTCCAATAACACCCCTCTTTGATAATTCACGGAAGTATTTTTCGAATTCAACTGTAGTAACAGGGGCGAGATTCTCTGCTTTGCTGCTACGCCACTCCTCTGCCAGTTCACTCATGTCGCGTATAAGCCGTCTTTCTCCTTTGCCGTCAGAGTTGTATAATCCCCACTTTCGGGCATCCAGAGGAGTGTATTTCAGTTTCAATTCAATCACATTAAATCGGGTTCCCAATTGTCCGCTTAAACGGGACAGGAGTTTTCTAAAGAGGTTTTCCCCGTGATTTTCACCCATAATCATATAGAGAGATAATTCATTCAGTTCATCCTTAATAATACTGTCTCTGGTGATTGGTCGGGGGAAATGCCAGGCCAGTTCTCTGTCTGAAAAGGGTAAAGGTGTAAAATTTCCTGATTCCAGGATACTGAATTCTCTATTGATGAATTGCCCCCTATATCCAATCTTAAGAGAGCTGCGGATAACCTGATCTCCCGGATTCACTGTGTAAAAACTTAATATGGATCCACTAAGGAAGAGTATTAAAAAGGATGTCAACAGTCCGGAAGCCAGATTCCTTCCCCCTGCGGTAAAGAGATTGCGCTCAATATTTCTCCATCTTTTCTGTGATTTCCCCCAAAGAAATACATCCAGTTCCCGGCACATAAGAGCAATTCGTCTCCTTCTGGAGGCCCCTGTCATAAGAGGACACAATCCGAATGAAGTTCTTCGGTATTTGTTTTCCAGATCACAGAGTGCTTTTCCAAAGATCACATAAAGATGGTGGTAGAATAGGGCGATGTCGTTTTTTCTGCCATGGGGGATAAAGCAGTTATCTCCCATATGATATCTTCGGGCTTCATCTCTCAATGTTTCGAAAGAACAGCTGATGCTTTCCAGAATAGTGATGTAGTTTTTATCATCTTTTTCCCTGAGAAGAAGGTCATAGTTTTTAAAAATCGATTCTTTTATTTCTTGTATATCACTTCGATGGTTGAATAATTTGAGATTGTCCGTCTGAGCGGAAAAACTCTGGAATTGAATATCAGTCAAGGGAATCTTCACTTTATCGCTATATTCACTTCGGGGAGAAAAATGAAGTATTGTCGAATAGGTCCAATCCCCAGCAGAGAGATAATAAAGGATTTCCTTTCTCAGCATATTGAGTTTGACCATCTCCCCCCACAAGAGAGTTTTTTCTCCCTCGTCGATTATTTCCAGGAACTGTTCATTCAGATTATCCAGATCTGTTCTATTCCAGATATCCATCATAAGAGTCTCTATTTTTCCAATAAGGGCCGATTGTGATAATCCTTTCTGACTGAGATTTCTGATAAACTGTTTCATTTCCTTTTTCAACTGATCTGAAATGGAATCATCCAACCTGTTGTATACATCCAGAGCCATAGAGCTTTCATGGATTTTATGCCACTGGCCTTTTATTCCAATATTGATTTTCCCCCTGATATACAATAGTGAGCCAAAGCTTCTGATAAGAGCTTTCAGCGGGAAAAAAGCAATGATACACCATCGGGCGTAGTCCGAAAGACCATGGGCGATTACATTGAATAGAGACACAATCGGATTCCAGAATGATTCCGGAGCAATATATAATATATAGGCAATTATCAGAGAGCTGGTGAATCGGATTATTTCACTGATTTTAGCATTGTAATAATCCAATTTTTCTTTTTTGTGAAACTGACGTTCATAGCTTCTGATCTGCTCACTCTCATCTCCATTTGTTTCCATTTCTCCCGAGATGTGAACCCTGATTAAATGAATAGTATCAGCCTGGGGATTTTTTGATATCTCATAGATCCGGGAGGTAGTCCGGGCAATTTCATTCCTATTGGACATAATGATTTTTTCATTTTTAAGCAGAGGATGGTCAATTGTATAATAGGTGAAGGTCCTCAGGTTCACCTGTCCACTCCTGCAACCTGCAGCTGGGCTTCCATTGCTGCCAGAGTCTGTCTCATCCTGATCATCAGATCCTGCTGGAATGTTTCTGTTGTTATCCCCTGTGGTGCCATAATATCAGGGCCCAGCAGAATTCCCGGAATTGAAAACATCTCTCCTCCCACCCAGATCGATTCGGATAAACTGAAATCCCGTTCCACATGAGGGTAAAGGAGCAGGGCTTTCTCATGTATGTCTTCATAGGTTTTCTGTCCCAGCTCTCTGATTCTGTTGCGTATTCTCTTGATCTTTCTCAATGAAGGATTATTGTAGAGTATCTGTTCCCTGTAACGTACCGGTGCAAAAGGGATAAAATCATTAAGGACTTTTTTCACCTGATCCGTAACAGTCAGACATCTTTTCAGACCGCTGAGAATATGCAGTTCCTCTCTGGTCATAGAAATATGAGCCATGATCATAATGCCGCCATATCGAAAAAAATTACTGGGATAATGGGAGTTTTCATTTGTTTCATGGTGGTCTCCGATCCAGGTCAGAGGGCCGCACACCTCTTTGTAATGGTTCTGATTGGATCGGCTGAGAACACTGACGGCCTCGAGTGAGTTGCGTCCCTGCTCACTATTCCGGTCTCCCAGGCCAAAGGGATTTCTATCGTGACTCCTTCCTGTGATTAAAGGGGCGTTGACCTGAATCCCGTTTCGTCCCGTATATCCTCTACTCTGGTTGTCAAAACCGAATATATCACTGAAGAGATCAAAGGAGATCTGCCCTTTCTGTAATAGCTTTTCTCTACCAGGACTTCCCTCTGACAGCTGGAGAAGAGCTTCAAGGCCTGCCCGCCATAATCGGCTTTCCTCGCCATGAGTCGATGTAATAAACAATATGTTGAACCGGGGAGTCTGCTGATTCCCCATATGGAAAGTTTTTTTCTCTATGGATCCATTGGGAGATTCAAATAATTTGTCATTTGTATCACTATTAAGTACCTGATTGACTCTTATGGGAAAATCCGCTTTGCTGTTCACCCTTTCAATTTGTTCAAGTGTGTAATCCAGAGCTTCTGAATATGTTACAGAAGAACTGATCTCTGCAGCCTCTTCTGTTATTTTGTCGGGAAATAGAAGCTGTTCTCTACCCATGAGATTTATCCTCTCCCAGCAGTTTTATGGGGATGGTGGTAAAGCTATTAGCTTCCCTCATGGAATCTTTAAGCTGGTCAGTTTCCATCGTCAGATTATTGAAGAGAACTCTATCCATAATAGAAACCGGAAGGGCAAACTGATTGATAGAGTTCATCGAATCTCTAAATCCTCTGTTTATTTTATTATTTCTAATCATTTGATTGACCTGGCCGAGGGCAAAATCACTTTTCACTTCTATGGACAGATTGTGATAGGATAAATCCAGAGTTTCCAGTATCCGATTGTAATAGCGATTGTAATTCTGCATGAATTTACCCTCATAGTAGGGGTCGATGAAAAGCCAGACCACAGCCAGGACAGAGGCAACAGGAATCCCGTTTGTAATAAAAAGCCATGGAAACAGTGAATGGAGCCGGGAACGAAAGGGGTACATCGCTCTAATCTGTCGGTAGTAAACAGGTAGAATTTCTTTCATGTAATAACAGAGCATACTCTCTCCCTGTCTGATCGTATCGAGTGCCGCATTTAAAATTCTGGCCTGGAGGATTTTCCTATTTTCCCCTTTTAATAGAGACTCTTTTTCACTGTCAGTTCCTGTATGGAGAATGATTTTTAATTCTCTGTCTGCTCTGGCCATATTTCCGGAACGTGTTAAAGTCCCTGCAAGCTGGAGAGGTTCCCTGTCGGCGATACAGACGGGATCTCCTTTTTTCGATGCCAGGAGATACAATTCTATGATATTCCCCTCCACCCGGTTATTTTCGCAATAAGAGGAATTTTCTGAGGGCAATCGAGGTGATCCGGTTTCAATACAAGCTGATAGATTTCTTATGGCATAGACATTTTCAGGAAGGGGCAGAGAAAGACTCTTATTGAAAAAGAAAAGGATCCTCTGGAATAAATTCGTCGGCAGCATTTTCGTGTACAAAGATCGGCCTGTTAATTTTGTGAGGATTGATTCATAAGCTTTTTCTATTTTTACATATTCGGGAGATCTCTCTGATTGGTCCTTTGCCCATTTAATCATCTCCCTATATTTTTCCAGACCATCACCCTGAAGGGAATGGTAGAATCGGCAGGTTTCATTCAGGGCTTTTTTTAAATCACTGTTGACCCCTCTTGTCCAGATCCGTGAAATGATGTTATCCATTTTAACAATCTTTTTAAATTTTATGGCATTTTGCTGATTGTAAAGACTCATTTCCCCCCGGGTGAGAAAGATCCACCAGTACCAGCGAACAGTCAGAATTCCCAGAATATAAATAAAAGCATTCAGTTTCCCCCGTTTTCTGATGTCTTTGTACTGCATCTCCATTCTGCCGAGCAAATTTTTGTATTGATCAAAGGAAAAGGTAATCGTATTCACAAGATGAAAGAGTTCTCCCTCCGACAGGGGAACCTCAGAATCCGGTTCGTGAACTTCATATCTGAGAATATACTTCTTACTGCGGTGGAACTGTTTTATAAATTCTTTAGATTCCACAGTACAGGCAAACCAGGAACCTCTTCTGGATAGACCTTCCTGAAATCCGGGAAGGATTAGAACGTCATTAGAGATATCTTCTGTTATACAGCCGAATCCCGTCATTATTCTTCTCCTGAATAATTTGCCCCTTCTACTTTAATGGTAATCGCTATAAGGGGAAAACTCTAATTTTTCCTGAAAAATTAAATATTATCCATTCTCACTTCAAATCCTCAGAATAATAATTTACATTGTACCTATGAAAAAAAATATCACACTCATAGGGATGCCGGGAGCCGGAAAGAGTACGACAGGAATCATTCTGGCAAAAAATATGTCCATGGGATTTCTCGATTCGGATATTCTCATTCAGATAAATAGAGGCAAATCTCTTCAGACCATTATCGATGATTCAGGTTATCTCGGTCTGCGGCATATGGAAGAGGAAGAGATTT
>JAEINM010000121.1 GCA_016342385.1 Spirochaetaceae bacterium
CGGTTTCCCATCGGCATCGGAAACAGAGTTCGCATTTTTACGAAGGCTGATAGACGAGAATCGAATCCCCGAAGATGTAACAGTTCAGATTCTGACTCAGTCCCGTGCTCATCTGATAGAACGCTCTTTTGAAGCTATAAAAGGGGCAAAGAAGGCCATCATTCATTTTTATAATTCCACTTCGACTGTTCAGAGAGATGTGGTTTTCAATAAAAGTAAAGAAGAGATTGTTGCTATTGCTGTTGAAGGGGCGGCACTTATAAAAAAGATAGCTGAAGAGCATAAAGGAACTGAAGTCCGCTACGAATATTCACCGGAAAGTTTTACCGGAACAGAGCTGGATTTTGCCAGAGATATCTGCAATGCCGTCATTGATGTTATCGATCCCGATGAGGAGAATAAACTGATTATCAATCTTCCGGCAACTGTGGAAATGTCCATGCCAAATATATACGCTGACCAGATTGAATGGATGTGCCGTAATATTAAGAGAAGAGAGCATCTGATTATAAGCCTCCACACTCATAATGACAGAGGAACCGGTGCTGCTGCTTCCGAGTTGGGAGTACTGGCGGGTGCCGACAGAGTGGAAGGGACTTTGTTCGGAAATGGAGAGAGAACCGGAAATGTCGATATAGTCACTCTGGCTATGAATCTCTATTCTCAGGGGATTAATCCGGAACTGGATTTTTCCGACATCAATAACCTGATAGAAGTCTATGAGAGAACGACGAGAATGATCGTACCTCCGAGACATCCCTATGCAGGAGAACTCGTGTATACCGCCTTTTCAGGATCCCATCAGGATGCTATCAAAAAAGGTCTGGACCGGTTTAAAAAGTCAGGCAATAAAATATGGGACCTACCCTATCTGCCTATTGAACCAGGTGATCTCCAGAGAGAATATGAGGCCATTATCAGGATTAACAGCCAGTCCGGTAAAGGTGGAGTCGCCTTTATTCTCGAATCACAATATGGGCTCAAACTGCCGAAAGCTATGCATCCGGAATTCAGTTCCATCATTCAGAAGATAACTGATGAGACAGGACGGGAACTGAAAGGTGAAGAGATATATACTGCCTTTATGAAGGAGTATCTGGAAAAAGAGAATCAGTTCAAGCTTCATCGCTATGAGATAAATGCCCGGTTAAATGATGATATAAAAGATGAGAAACACAATTATGTCGAAATAAAAACTCATATTGAGAAAAATGGTAAAAATTACAAACTTAAAGGTCATGGAAATGGTCCTATTGATGCCTTTTTTCAGGCTATGAAAAGCAATGAGCTTATCGGGGACGTCAAACTCAGTTCTTATAGTGAGCATGCACTAACAGAAGGGGCAGATTCTAAAGCTGTAGCGTATATCCAGGTTGAATCAAATGATGGAAAGGGCTGTTTCGGCGTGGGAATTGATCCGAGTATAAACGGGGCATCACTGAAGGCGCTGCTCTGTGCATTAAATCGTATGGAAACACTGTTAAAGAAATAGTAATAAATCAATGGAGATAAATAAAATGGGAAATAAAATCGCAGTATTGCCGGGAGACGGAATAGGTCCAGAGGTAGTGGATGAAGCTCTGAAAGTGCTTCATAAAGTGGAAGACAAATTTGGATTTAAACTGGAAATCGAAAAAGGGCTAATCGGAGGTGCTGCAATAGAGAAAACAGGTCATCCTCTACCGGAAGAAACCCGGAAACTGGCTCTGGCATCAGATGCCATTCTGCTGGGAAGTATAGGCGGTCCCAAATGGGATAATCTGGCACCGGAACTTTCACCTGAAATCGGAGGTTTACTGGCACTTCGGAAGCTGTTGAATCTCTACATCAATTTAAGACCGGCTGTCGTATATGAAGAATTGAAGGATAGCTCTCCTCTTTCTGCAAAAGTGTTGTCTGGTAAAGTCGATTTGCTCACAGTGAGAGAGCTGGCTCATGGTATTTATTTCGGACAGCCAAAATCCCTCACCGATGAAGAAGCTTTTGACACAATGATCTATAAAAGAGAGGAAGTGGAGCAGATTGCTCATGTCGCATTCCAGGCCGCCAGAAAAAGAAAAGGGAAAGTTACCTCGGTCGATAAAGCCAATGTCCTGTCCAGTTCCAAGCTCTGGAGAAAGGTCGTTATTGACGTTCACCAACAGTATAAGGATGTTGAGCTGGAACACATGTATGTTGACAATGCGGCTATGCAGTTAATGCTCAATCCGCTTCAGTTTGATGTTATATTAACAACTAATCTCTTTGGAGATATTCTTTCCGATGAGTCAGCAGCTATCTGCGGTTCTCTTGGGATGCTGCCTTCAGCTTCGCTTGGTGCGGAAATCAACCTCTTTGAACCGGCCGGAGGAAGTGCTCCCGATATTGCGGGAATGGGGAAAGCCAATCCTATCGCTCAGATACTTTCACTAGCCATGATGCTCGAAACTTCTTTTGAACAGAATGATGCCGCTGCAGCTATAAGAAAATCGGTCGATAAAATTATCGCTGATGGATACAGAACCGGTGATATCGCCATGAGTGGAGAAGATGTAATCAGCACCTCTGAAATGGGTGATGTTATCTGTAAGTTTATTTAATGAATAGTAATCCCGTAGGGACAGGCCGCGATCTGTCCCTACGGGTTAATGAATCAAGCCTGATTCGATTTTAGAGATGCAATAATCTGTTTTATTTCACCAGCTCTAGTCCCTATCGGATCAGCATCATAAGCGGCTTGAAGCCATTTAATTGTCATTTCCGGATCTTTTTGGACATTGTATACCAATCCTGCAAGAGACATGGCAATGCTGATTTGAACCTGTGGATAGCTTTCTGCCTTATAGAATAGAACCTCTAGATCTTCCATCGCCTTGGGGGCTTCATCTTCAGTAGTCAGTTCTCTGAGAATATTGTTTGTATCCTTTCGAATTTCATAGGCTTTTTTAAATCCGTACTGGTTGTCTTTGTCTTCCTCTATTATGGTATTCATAATCCGGTCGGTTATCTCAGTATTTCCATCGGCCTCTTTGAGCAGGTAGTAGTCATTTAGTTTGACGAGCTTTTCTCTTCCACTTGAATTTTCTGCATCGATGAGAAGCTGTTCCGCCTTACGGTTTTTTCCTTTCAACTCCAGGAGGTGATTCATATAGACAACCGGTCCTCCCGGCTGGTAGCCGGCCTGCCCGTAGGGGTTGCCCACAGAATCTGTCAGTATTATTGTGGGATATCCCTGAATAGCGTATTTCATCTGAAGCTGTGAATTTTGTGCTTTCAAATTTTCACTTTGCTTTATGCTTTGCGGGAAATCAATTTCAACCAGTATGAAGTCTTTGGGCGCTTCGTCAATAAATTCATTATGGGAGAATATTTCATCTCTGATTTTTATACACCATGAGCACCAGTCCGATCCTGTGAAGTTTATCAGTAGATCCTTGTCTTCAGTCTTTGCCCGTTCTAATGCCACAGTCATATCATTTATCCACGGCTGGCCATTTTGAACAATGTCTGTTATTGATGAAGAAGATGTATCAGATAGAGATGCTGTTATGGAATTCTCAGTTGCGTTTACTGTTTCAGAACTGTTCTTATCTTCTGAGCATGCGCTCAGTAAGAATAGTGATAAAACAGGTATTATAAATAATTTATTCATTTAATTAATCCTATATATAAAAAAGTAGATATACAGAATGATAGAGGAATATCCCATAGTCGTCAATAAGAAAGGGGGAACTTTCAATTTTAGTCGTTGTATTTACCAATTTGATGTTCACCATTCACAGTCTATTCTTTAAATGAATTCCCCTTGCATAAATACCTCCCCGAAAAGATTTCTTTATTTCTGAAACGACATAGTTTTCAAAAACAGAACCCTTAAAAGGACCTTTATCAAGAGCCTCAGTATCATCAATCCCGGTAAGATAGCGGAGAAGGCCTGTATCAAAAAAATAGAATTTGGATCTTTTAACAATTCTCTTTCCCAGATTTTCCCGATTGGCGGGGTCCTGTTATTCCCGTAACAGGAAATACTTTCAAGTTTTCTATGTATATAGTCCATACATATAGTGTAGTTATACAAAAATGGAGTGCCAATCATAATTTGTATAATATTGGATTTGATATTATATAAGAATGTACGACTAAGGTTTAATCTGGAAGATCTTCCCATCTCCCTTTCAAAGACTCCATAAATTCATCAAACATATCCCTATATTCATCATAGGAATTTCCGTGAACAATCTTATTCCGGAATGCCGATCCCCCGGTTATCCCTTTTGTGTAGGCACAGAGGTGTTTACGCATCTCTTTCACGGCTTTACCTTCACCGTTGTATTCTATGGCATAAGCGAGTTGCCTGAAGGCCATTCGGACTTTTTCCTCTTCAGTGGGAGCCTGATAATCATCATCACCTGAAAGAATAGCCCTGGCTTCTTCGAAGACGAAGGGATTTCCAATGGCTCCCCGGGCGAACATGACCGAATCACAACCGGTTTCTTCGATCATTCTCCTGGCATCTTCTCCTGTGTAGAGATCCCCCGAACCCATAATGGGAACATCAAAAGTTTCTTTTAATTTCCTGATACAGCTCCAGTCTGACTTGCCGCTGTAAAATTGTGCCCGTGTCCGCGGATGAATGGATATGAGAGAAGCTCCTCCCTCGAGCGCCATTTCTGCGGCTTTCATGTAATTAATGGTCTCGGAAGTCCATCCCGACCGGATTTTTACAGTGATCGGAAGGTCTGTTGTTTCTGTCAGTGCTTTCACAATCTCTCTGATTTTCTCCGGTTCCTGCATAAGGGCAGAACCCGCTCCGGATTTGACTATTTTGGGCACGGGACAACCGCAGTTCAGATCGATTAAGTCAGGTTTGAAGGGCAGGAGCTTTTCAAGGGATTTCGCAGCTGAATCGGTGCTTCCGGAGAATATCTGAATCCCATAAATATCTTCGTTGGAAGCCCTTTCAGCCAGAGTGAGGGTCTTGTCATTACCTCTGTATACAGCTTCAGAAGAGATCATTTCTGTATAAGTGAATGATGCGCCTTTTTCCTTGCACACTCTGCGGAAAGCCCGGTCTGTAAAACCGGCAAGAGGTGCCAGGAAAATATTCCCCGGCACCTCCAGATTTTTTATTTTAATTGTTTTAAATAAATTTTCCTTAGTTGCCATGTATGTTGAAAAGTTTTTCTGCATTGGCATATAAGCTGTCGCTGATAATTTCCAGATCTGTATCTCTTATCTGAGCGATAAAATCTGCTGTTGACGGCAGGTATTTGGGTTTGTTTCGCTTTCCCCGGTGTTCGGCGGGAATCATAAAAGGACTTTCGCTTTCAATAACAATCCTCTCCAGAGGCATTTTCGCCACGGTTTCATGGAGGTTTTTTGCATTTTTATAGGTCAGATTCCCCGCAAAGGAAATATAGAGGTTTTCATGAAGACTCAAAGCTTTCTGAGCGAATCCCCAATCTTCAGAAAAACAGTGTAAAACACCTCCTTTGGGAGGGAGTTTTGTTTTGAGGATGTCCAGTAAATCGTCTCCTGCATTTCTATTGTGGATAATGACGGGGAGATCGTAATGGTCAGCAATTTCTAACTGCTGTATAAACAGTTCGATCTGAGAATTTTTATCGCCGTACTTCTTGTAGTAATCTAGACCTGTTTCACCTAGTGCTACAACTTTATCCTGTTTTAAAAATCCTGTAAGAACAGATTGCCAGTCTCTTCCGGGGTGTTCTACCTCCGAAGGAGAAACACCGGCACTGAAATAAACATTGGATGCCGATTCCAGGTTTTCATATATACCGGGGAAGTCCCTTAAGTTATTGCAGATGCTGATGATGCCCTTGACACCTTCTCGCGCTGCTTCTTTTACGATTAGTAATTGCTCTATCGGATCTTCGTGTATTAACCCGATATGAGCATGAGTATCAAAATAATTCATATGGTACCGCTTTTCTTAAAAATGAGTGATGACATATATTATTATCTCTAATACAATAGTTGTACAGAGGCAAAATTATTAAAATTTGACTTAATTATCAAAAGATGTGATAATCTTGCTTAAATGAGCTATAATGGTATAAAATCCATCTGCCGACAATAGAAAAAACGTTAACTCGCTATTAAATAGTGAATCAGGATACTAAACAATGAGGAATAAAAAGAAAAAGGATGATTATCTTCTTTCCCTATCCGGTAGAAAAGATAATTTGTTTATGAGATTCATAAACAGCGGCCGCAGGAAGTTAACGGTAATGTTTATTCCTCATTCAGAAGAAAAGGTCGTAAATATACAAATATCTCTATTTACTCTTGTCTTTTCAGGCCTTTTTGTACTGGGGCTTCTTTTTTCTTTTTTCTGGTTTACGACGAATTATTCGGGAAATCAGCAACAGCTTTTATCCAGTAAAAGCAATCTCCGCAGCAGTCAGGCCAGTCTTGAAGTCGTCCGGGAAGAGGTTGATTCTCTCATAAAAGTCGCCGGATCATTTAATGAAACACTGGAGAAAACCCTTAGCTCTCTGGGAATTGAAAACAGTGCTTCTGAATCTCTGGTAAGATCACAGGGAGACCTTTCAGCTTTTGCCAACATGATAGAGACAGACAGCAATTCCAATAATGAAGTGGGAGATCTTAAGAAACTTAGAGTCTCTCTGGATAATGCGATCAGTCCATTAAACGAAATCACCGATGTACTGCTGTCTCAACGAGCATTATTGACAGATATCCCCACCTTGTGGCCCTTGAAAGGTGTTCGAGGTTATGTCACAAATCCCTATGGTCCGGCTATCCACTTTCTTACGGGAGAATGGTATCTTCACAAGGGCCTTGATGTCGGTTATGGCATGGGAGCACCCATTGTCGCCACGGCAAACGGGAAAGTTGTTTTGAGTATGTATAATAAAGACTTTGGTAACCACATCGTCATTCAGCACAAATATGGATTTGATACAAAATATGCCCATTTGCAGCATGTTTATGTTAAAGAAGGGCAGGAGGTCAAACAGGGTGATGTTATTGGCACCATGGGGAATTCCGGCTTATCTGATGGTCCTCATCTTCACTATGAAGTGCGAATAGGTTCTCAGGTTCTCGACCCGGCTAAATTTATCAGTATGACTGATAATGCTTATGAAAACATAAAATGGACAATTCAAGAGTATAAATAATGAACGACATACATAAAGAAAATTCTTATATAAATTCACTCGTAGGTAAGGGAACCCGCTTTGATGGAGAGCTGAACCTAACGGGACTGTTGAGGATTGATGGAGACTTTACCGGGAGTATAAACACTGAAGGAAAAGTTCTCATCGGCAGATCAGGCCGGGTCAAATGCAGTATTAATGCGGGTTCGGTCATTATTGGCGGTGTTGTAAGAGGAAACATACTATCAACGGGCAAGGTCGTAGTCCTTTCAACAGGAATGGTTCTCGGTAATATTAAAGCTCCCTGCATAGTCATTGAGGAAGGGGTTATTTTTAATGGTAAATGTCACGTTCTTGCCGATGAATCCCATAAATATGAACATCGCCGAGGCGCTGCCGTAACAGAATATCAACCTGATTGGAATATCGGTGGTGATAAGAAAGAGGAAAAGGCCAAGGACGAGTTTCTTTCATGGAAAAAATAAATTTCCCCCCATCTGCAGCCTTTATTCTTAATCCTGAGAAAAAAGGAAAGAGAAAAAAAGATAAAAAACTCAATACAGTAAAGAGTTTTTCATCGGTTTTAGAAGAGTCTGAAAACACAGCTGCCGCGTACAATCTTTCAGCAGGAGAAGTCGTCAGTCATGAGAAACTTGAAGAAATACTCGATGATTTATATCAGCTGGGTGAATCTCTGAAAAAAGAGCAGACTGTATCAAATCTTAAAAAATATCGTGAATCGATCAAACATTTCTTCAAATATGTAGTCACTAATGGCATAGAAGCCGAGAAAATTGCCGGGATTCGTAATCCACGGACAATGGAACAGAAGCAGTATACTCTTCTTAAAGTAGTAGACAGTAAACTTGAAAAATTAGCTGTTTATATACTGAGCTCTCAGAAGAACCAGATTGATATTCTGAAAGGTGTTGATGAGATATATGGCTTACTGGTAAATTTTACAAGTTGAAGGAGTTTTCTTTTGAATGAGGAAGCAGTCGAAGAAAAAACAGAAACTCTTGAAGACAATGTCGACAAGGTGTCATATAGGTTTAAAATAGATTATTCCGGAGAAACCGAGATCTGTGAAGTGGACCGTGTTCTGGAGCTGAATAAAGACGATCAGGTCATTATTGAAACCAGGTATGGACGGGATATGGTTCATGTCCTTGGTCCGGTTAACTGCAGTGGTGAATGTTGCGGTAAAAAGGATATGAAAAATTTTATCCGCTTAGCCTCTGAAGAAGATCTGAAAATAAAAGAGCAGAATAGGAGCAAAGAAAAAGAAGCATTTCAGTTGTGTCGGGAAAAAATCCGAGAACAGAAACTGGATATGAAGCTTGTAGGAGCTCATTACCTGGTGGATGAAGCTAAAGTCCTCTTTTTCTTTACTGCCGAGGCCAGGGTTGATTTTAGGGAGCTCGTAAAAAATCTCGTTTCCATATTCAAGATGAGAATTGAGTTGAGGCAGATAGGAGTTCGTGATGAGTCAAGGGTTCTTGGCGGACTTGGTGTCTGTGGCAGAGATTACTGCTGTCATGGTGTAATGGATGATTTAAGACCCGTGTCAATTAAAATGGCCAAAGATCAGAATCTCTCTCTCAATTCCATGAAAATTTCTGGTCCTTGCGGGCGACTTTTATGCTGCCTCTCTTATGAATACGATTATTATGTCGAGGAAAAGAAGAAGATGCCTTCTGAGGGTAATAAAGTCTATGCAGGAAAAATTTATTATCATGTGAGAGAAGTCAATATTTTTACCAAGATGATAAAACTTGCCGGAGAGGGTGGGAGAGTCGCTAATGTCCCATTCAGTTCATTTGAATATAATAGCGAAAAGAAGATCTGGAATTTGACCGGATCACCGGAAAATTGATATATTATATTGACATGGTTTGTTATCTTTTGTAACATGCCACGATATTGTAAGGAGTTTTATCATGGCTGGAGTCAGTAAAAACGCCCGTACCACTTCAGGTACACAGAAATTTTTCTGTCCCTGTGGCGGAGAAGTAAAGATGAGATCTATATTCTCAAGTGGGAAAATGAAACATCACGCCGAGTGCGAGAAATGCAAAAGACAGGAAAGAAAACCTAAAGATTTTAGATAGAACTTCTGTTAAAGTAAATAAAATCCATCATTATAAAAGTGATGGATTTTTTTATATCCAATAGATATGTAAATTTTTGTGACTCTAAAGGAACAAAAAAATAATCAGCTTCATATGCGTAGCTACTGTTGACAGGGGTCTGGATATTTGGTACGTTTTCAAACGTTATATTTATAATATAGCAAAAATTTTTGGAGGTAAGGAATTTGCCCAATTCACTTAATGCTGCAAAAAGACACAAACAGAGTCTTACTCGCAGATTACGCAACAAGACAATCAAAAGTTCAGTGCGGACAAGTATAAAAGCTTTTGAAGTTGCTGTAAAAAAACATGACCAGGAAGCTGCAGAAGTAAATTACAAAAAAGTTGTAAAACTTATTGATACAGCTGCTGGTAAAGGTGTATATCATAAAAATACAGCTGCACGAAAAAAATCCAGACTTCACAAAGTGCTTACAGGAATGGCTTCCTAAAGTCAGTACTGTAAATCAGAGTTAAAAAATGACTGAAGTCAAGTTAACAAAAGCTGAAATTATTGAGCATATCTACGAAGATTCAGGAATCAGCCGTAAAGATATACACAAGGTTATTGATAAGTTTTTTGAAGAAGTTAAGCAGGCATTGGAAGATGACCGTATTGTTGAACTTCGAGGATTCGGGACCTTTGAAATCAGGACTCGAAAAGGGCGAGAAAAAGCCCGTAATCCGAAAACCGGTGAAGTTGTACCTGTTGAAAGTCATGGTGTGACTGTGTTCAGGCCCGGAAAAGAGCTGAAAACCCTGGCATGGGATCTGAGAAAAGAACCTGATGCTCAATAAAAAACAAAGACTCCGTTTAGGGCAACCTGAACAGGGTCTTTTTTTTTGTCTAGTCCGAGGACCTCGAGTCCCCTAAAAATATCTTTTTAAAA
>JAEINM010000122.1 GCA_016342385.1 Spirochaetaceae bacterium
GACGTATCAGGTTCTGGTAATGAAATCCCTGGGGGTTTCTGCCTTTATTATATTTTTGATTAATATACTGATATACCTATTTAATAAAATCCAAAAGCGAAATAAAAAACTAATAGAAGCCCTGGACAAACTCAATATAACCAATAAAGAATTAAGCGGAAAGAACACGCAAATAGCGCTCAATAACCTGATTATTGGATTATCTCATGAAATAAATACACCTCTGGGCATACTTCTTACCTCTTCCAGTTATTTGAATGATAGAATTTTAAACGATGCACTGACGAAAAATATGCTTCTTAAAGGTATGAAGCTTGTGGATAGTTCTGTCAATAAAATGAGTGTTATTATGAGCAGGATCAAGGAAATAAAAATTGAAGATGATATGTTTGTAAAGACTTCTTTTAATTTGAAAAATATGCTTTCAGTTGTTTTTAATGAAAAGAAAATCAGGTATGGCTGTATTGAGAAACGTATTGTCTGGAAGGGTTCAGAAGACTATATGATTTTTTCCAATCAACTGATCTGGAAAAAAATTGTAGACGAGATTCTGGACAATGTTTGTCTCTATAATCAAAATGATAATGAGCTGGTTATTGAATTGACAAAGGAAGATAATCGTTTAATCCTTAAGTTCATTACATATAAAAGTGCAATAAGTGATAAAGACAGTACTCTCATATTTTATCCTTTTTATACGACTAAACGGGAGGATTCCAAGCATATTGGATTGGGACTGCATCTTGTGAACAGCCTTGTTGAGAGTATTTTTAAAGGGAAATTTTTTCTCGAGTCTATTGACTCCCCTCTGGTTTTCACTATCGATATTCCCGAGACATAGAATGGGGGGAATTCTGAGATATGTCAGTAAAACTCTGTCTGTTCTTTAAGATAGGGCATTAATCAATCATCTGCTTGTAAGAAATATTTTTCAGTAAATTGCCTCATTATGTTTTCCATTATTCCGGAAATACATGCTTCTATTGATAAAACATTTCCCGAAACAGGGTGGGGGAAAGTCAATTTGTCACTATGGAGCAGAAGTCTTGTATTGGAAAAATATTTTTCGAAGATCCTGTTGTGTCTCAGATCACCATGACTGGTATCACCTAAAATAGGATGACCTATGGCTGCCATATGTCTTCTTAACTGGTGAAATCGACCGGTTTCCGGATACAGACGGACAAGTGAATAGCGGGAAGTCGCATGTTGATTATTGGGGACATCTATTTCAATCTGTTTTAGTGTTTTATACCTTGTCACTGCATTCTGGAAGTCACCTTCACCGTCCTTTTTCAGAGGAATATCTATTTGTCCCGAATCTTTTGTATATCCCCTGACGACAGCTACATATTGTTTCTGGACTTTACCTTCCTGAAAGAATTCCCCCATAGTTCTGGATGCTTCTTTTGAATAAGAGCAGAGAATGATACCCGAGGTCGGTCTGTCCAGTCTGTGAACAGGGGAGGGCGGGTTTATATAAAGAGATCTCAACCGATCTACCAGAGAATCCCGTTCAGAAGACATTTTTGACTGATGAGTTAATAATCCTGAAGGTTTATTAACAATTAGGATTATCTGGTCGTCATAGATAATCTCCAGTAATTCATTTTCTAACATATAGAGATTATGCAATATCCCCACAAAAAATGTCACAGAAAAAATGGTCTGTATTGACTTTCTTATGTAAAAGTCCGTAAGTTATTATCTATATAGACCAAGTTTGTGGAACCGCCACTTCGTGTCCCTGCAAATTATCTTTTAAGAAACAGAATAGGAGTTTTATAGTGCCAGGTAGTAGCTTTGGACATTGCTTTAGAATATCAACTTTCGGAGAATCTCATGGCGGGGCTGTTGGAGTTATCGTCGATGGTGTCAAACCTGGTTTACCACTGACAGTGGAGGAAATTCAGGCTCAGCTTGATAGAAGAAAGCCCGGACAATCTTCTGTAACCACTCCCAGAAAAGAGCTCGACGAAGTCCATATAATGAGTGGATTATTTGAGGGAAAAACAACGGGGACATCAATTCTCCTTATTTTATATAACAAAGATGCTATTCCCTCTGCCTATAATGATATTAAGGATAAATTCCGTCCGGGACATGCGGATTTTACATTTCTCAAGAAATATGGAATTCGCGATTACCGCGGTTCTGGTCGGGCTTCCGGTCGGGAGACAGCCGGAAGAGTTGCAGCTGGAGCTATAGCCAGAAAAATACTGAATGAAAGAGGTGTTTCAGTTATCGCCTATACAAAAGAGGCGGCGGGAATTAAATGCGAGAATATCAACCTTGATATAATTGAAGATAATATAATGAGAGCCTGTGATATGGATGCCGCTTCTAAAATGGTTCCTCTGATTGAGAGACTGGCAGAAGAGGGAGACAGCACAGGTGGAATTGTTGAATGCCGTATCAATGGTGTAATCCCGGGACTGGGGGAGCCTGTATTTGACAAAATAGAAGCTGATCTGGCAAAAGCGATGATGAGTCTGGGGGCTGTTAAAGGTTTTGAAATCGGTTCAGGTTTCAGCTGTGCTTCCATGAAGGGGTCTGAACATAACGATTCCATGAATAAAACAGGATTTGTCACCAACAATGCCGGTGGTACCCTCGGAGGGATTACAACGGGTGAGGAAATAATATTCCGTATAGCTGTAAAACCGACTTCGAGTATTAGTAAAATCCAGAAAACTGTCAATCTCGAGGGAGAGGAAGTTGAAATAAAAACAGAAGGGAGGCATGATCCCTGTATCTGTCCCAGAATTGTCCCTGTTGTTGAAGCTATGGCCTGTCTGGTTCTGGAAGATCACTACAAAAGACAAGAATCATTAACTATCTAATACATATAAAAAATATTATAAATAAAAAAAACCGGATCTTAAAATCCGGTTCTGCTGTTTAATATATTAAAAGATAATAATATTAGTAGTTGTTTCTTGGTCTTCTTTCTCTTTCAACAGCTTCGTTCACTCTAAGGTTTCTACCGTCGAATTCAGAATTATTCAGCTCAGAGATTGCAGCTTCAGCAGCTTCAGCCTCTTCCATTTCGATGAAACCAAATCCTTTTGATCTGTTAGTTTCTCTGTCGAAAATGATTTTTGCACTGTTTACCTGTCCATACTGTGCGAAAAGATCTGCCAAATTTTCTTCACCTGTGTTGTAACTTAAGTTACCTACATAGATTTTTTTAGACACTTGTACATCCTTACCGGTTATTTTACCGGGCTTTAAAATAATTTTTCTGGTGAATTTACGCAAAATATTCATCGTATAAGCTATAGATTGATTATCTTCAGTCGTAAAACTCATCAGGATGTGCAAAAAAATAAACACGTGTGACGGAAACCAGGATTCAAATAGCAGATAAAAAGAACAACGTAACTTCTCAGTTAATTAATTCATAACACATATGTGGTCAATGGTCAATATAAAAAATTCACTCATTGAGTTCTTATAATCTCTTTTGCTTGTATTTCCGGCACGAAAACTCTAAAATCAGTCAGAGGATATTATTAATGAAGAATGAAATACCTGCAGAACGTCGGGCTATAATACTGGATTTACTAAAAGCCCGGGGTATAGTGCGGGTCGATGAATTGAGCAGCACTCTAAAAGTTTCTGTTATAACCATTAGACGAGACCTTACGATAATGGAAGAAGAGGGGCTTCTGGAAAGAACCCATGGCGGTGCCATAGTTTCAAATCTGCAGATTCATGAGCCCTCCTACAGAGATAAAGACAGAAAAAATATTCCTCTTAAAATATCGATTGCCCGAAAAGCAGCCTCTCTGGTCAGAGAAGGGGAAACCGTTTTTATCAATAGCGGTTCAACGACAGCACTCATATTAAGAGATCTGGTTTCTATTGCCGGTCTGACCATTATTACAAATAACATTGGTGCCCTTGAGGCACTGGATATTCGTCCCGATTGTGAAGTCATCCTTACAGGGGGGACATTCCGGTCTGGTACCAGTTGTCTGATTGGTGAGGAAGTTCTCAACCGTCTACAGAAAGCTCATCCCACAACCACGATACTCGGTGTTGACGGGATCAGTTTTAAAAAGGGACTGACTTCTCACAATACTCATGAAGCGGCTGTCTCGAGAAAAATGATCGATCAGACCAGAGGTCGGGTTATTATCGTAGCAGATTCTTCAAAATTGGGAGCATTATCACAGAATTATATCGGTGATCTCTCTGAAATAGATATTCTGATTACCAATGAACTGCCCGATGAGTCAGTTATTCAGGATTTCAGAAATATTGGAATTGAATTAATAACAGCATTGGAGGAAACATATGGATTATAGTGAAATTTACAAAGATTGTCAGTGGATGGACTTTAAGGAACTGAGGGAATTTATGAAAGATGTTCTGATAATGAGTCGTATTCCTGAAAATGATGCAGAAATAATAACTAATATACTTATTGAGTCTGATAAGCGAGGAATAGATTCTCATGGTATCGGTCGTTTAAAACCTATTTACATTGATCGCCTCGATGCGGGTATTGTGAATCCCGTAACAAAGATTGATGTTCTAAAAGACACTGTGACAACTGCCGTTTTAGATGGAAATAATGGAATGGGTCATGTGGTTTCGCAAAAGGCAATGGAGCTGGCCATTGAAAAGGCCCGGGAGTTCGGAATGGGAATGGTAGCCGTCAGAAACTCGACTCATTATGGAATAGCCGGTTATTATACGTCTATGGCCTGTAAAGCCGGTATGATCGGAATGGTTGGAACCAACGCCAGACCTTCAACTGCGCCGACTTTCGGTGTTGAGAATATGCTCGGTACAAATCCGCTTACTATTGGATTACCAACTGATGAAGAGTTTGATTTTAATCTGGACTGCGCCACTTCTGTTTCTCAACGAGGTAAAATCGAAGTCTATGAGAGAGAGGGAAAAGAACTGCCCCAGGGATGGGTCATCGATGAAAATGGAAATTCCAGGACAGATACTAGTCAGGTTCTGGTAGATCTTACGACTGGGAAAGCTGCATTAACTCCTCTAGGGGGGCTGGGAGATATCACTGCAGGGTATAAGGGGTACGGTTACTCTACAGTTGTCGAGGTTTTGTCTGCAGCTCTTCAAGATGGTAAGTTTATGAAAGACCTCAACGGTTTTGATGAGAATGGGAATAAAATACCCTATCCACTGGGGCATTTTTTTATGGCCATCAATACAGATTTTTTTATGGGTGAAAAAATATTCAGATCAATAGCCGGAGCTATTATGAGATCATTGAGAGATTCCAAAAAAGCACCTGGTCAGAAAAAGATCTATACAGCTGGAGAAAAGGAATATCTAGCCAGGAAATACCGTGAAAAACATGGTTGTCCAATCCCTGTTGCCCTTCAGGAGCAGATGGTGGAATTGAGAAACCGCTGGAATCTGGACTATCAGTTTAAATGGGAATAATCTTCCGAATCTGTTCCGCCGTTTATTGTCGACTTCATTCAGAAGAAGTCAAATAGAGGTGAATTTATTGACATGTTATTCATTGTGGTTTAGTGTTCCAAGGTGAATATTATAATACTCGGTGCAGGAAAAGTCGGTTATCATCTTGCCAGGCAACTGATTCTGGAAGACAAGCATGTAACTATTATTGAGCGGGATTCCCATAGAGCGAAACAAATCAGCAATCAGCTTGATTGTATTGTCATAAATGACCAGGGGAATAATCTGGAAGTTCTTAAACAGGCGGGACTGGATAAAGCAGACTATTTTATCAGCGTTACAGAGTTCGATGAACTGAATATGATAGCCTGTGGACTGGCCTCTTCTAATTCGGATCATATTTTTACAATTGCCCGTGTCCGCAATATCGATTACAGTTCCAGCATCATGAGTTCCCGGTCACTAATGGGAATCAATCAGATTATCAACCCCGAAATTGAGGCCGCTAAAGAAATTGCCAAATCTGTTGAGCATGGGGCTATGAGCAATATCCTGCAGTTTAATAATGCGGATCTCCAAATGCTGAATTTACCGGTACCCCGCAATTCCTCCTTGATCGGTAAGACTCTTCTTCAGATAAATCAGGAAATAGATGCGACCTTTCTGGTACCTGTGCTCATGCGGGACGGAGATTATCTGATCCCCGACGGGAAGACATTATTTGAAGAAAATGACCTGGTTTATATCATTGCAGCAGAAAAGGGATTTGAAACAATATTTCAATTTTTCGATAAACCAAAAATAGCGATAAACAAAGTAGCAATAGTAGGCTGCGGACATCTTGGATGCTATGTCGCTGATTTTCTTGATTCTTTTTCCGGGGAAGTATCAGGGCGTCTGAGTAAGCTCTTCAGTCGATTTATTAAAAACACTTCAAAAAAACTGCATTTAATAGATTCTGATTATGAACAATGCAAATATCTCAGTGACAGATTCCCCCAGGCCCAGGTAACTCATGCAGACATCACTAATGAAGAGATCTGGGAAGAGGAAATTCTAAAGGACTATGATCTGGTTGTTACTTCAACGGGGAATCAGGAACTGAATCTTATAACCAGTATGTATGCTAAAAAGGTCGGTGTCAGGCGTTCTATCTCACTCGTTCAGACCAGAGCTTATAAACATATCGCTGAAAGTCTGGGTATCGATGTCTCAATCAGTATTAATAATGTTCTGGTCAGCACAATTCTGAAGGTTATACGGAAAGGTAATATAAAGAGTATTCACAATATTTCGGGAAGCCCTTTTGAAATTATCGAGTTTGAACTCAGTCAGACATCCTCACTGAGCTATCAGCAGATAAAGAGTATCAGACTTCCCAAAGAAACTCTCATTATTCACGTTTCAAGAGGAGATCTAAACATTATTCCCCATGGTGCCCTGGCTCTTGAGCCCAATGATCACGTGGTTCTTATTACAAGAAAGGATGCTATTAAACGTCTGGAATCCATCTTTGAGGTAATTTAGTGCATTTTGCAATGGTCTTTTACATCATTTCCGTTTTGATCATGGTTATTGGCGGGTTTATGCTTATTCCACTAGGGATTTCTGCATATAATGGAGAAACCGCCAGTACTCATGCTTTTCTTCAGACAATAACTCTGGTTATTATAAGTGGAATTCTGCTCAACCTCTTTACGGCGAAAAGGCGGGGGAAACAGTTCTCAGCTAAAGACGGTTTTCTCATGGTTACATTCAGTTGGATCATTGCTTCCGCCGTCGGAGCGCTACCCTTTTATTTATCGGGAACAATTCCATCCTTTGCCGAAGCCTACTTTGAGACAATGTCGGGATTCACGACGACAGGGGCCTCCATTCTACAGGAGATTCAGAGTCTTCCCAGGTCAATTCTCTTCTGGAGATCATTGACTCACTGGCTTGGGGGAATGGGATTTGTTGTTCTCACAGTAGCAATCATGCCTCTTCTGGGTATAGGTGGTGTCAAGATGGTCAGTGCCGAATCACCCGGGCCGACTATGGACAAAATAACGCCTAAAATAACTCATATGGCGAAACTCTTATGGTTTATCTATATCGGTATGACTATACTGGAGACCATACTTCTCCTCTTCGGAGGAATGGATCTCTTTGATTCTCTCACTCATACTTTCGGGACTCTGGCGACTGGAGGATTTTCTCCTAAAAACGCCAGTGTAGGACATTATGATTCTGCTTATATTGATATGGTCATTACGGTGTTTATGGTGCTGGCCGGCTTAAATTTCGGTTTATATTTCCGGGCATTAACAGGGAATTTACAGGAGATTAAAAGGAATACTGAACTTAAAGTGTATCTCGTGATTTTTACGGTCACTACAGTTCTTACGGCAATTCCCCTGATCGGGAAGGTTTATGCGGGGTGGGGGGAATCCCTAAGATATGCCTCATTTCAGGTAGCCAGTATAATAACAACTACGGGATTTGCCACGGCTGATTTTGATTTATGGCCCTCATTTTCCAAATATATCCTTTTTTCCCTTATGTTTATCGGAGGCTGTTCCGGATCTACCGGTGGTGGAATAAAAGTGATAAGAATAGTCACACTCTTTAAACAAGCTGTAACAGAAATGAAACATCTGGCCAATCCCAGAGGAGTATTCACGACCAGAATAAACGGCGTTGCCCTCAGAAAGGATTTTGTTTATACAGTCCTGGGTTTTGTCTCTCTCTATATCATGCTTCTTCTTATTACAACAGGCGTGATCGCCACATCTCCCGGGGATTACAATCTGATTACGAGCTTTTCTACTGCTCTGGCAACGGTCGGTAATATAGGCCCGGGATTCTCACTTGTGGGACCCACAATGAACTATTCATTTTTCCCCGATTATATCAAATGGTTTCTCAGTTTTGCCATGATGGCGGGAAGGCTGGAAATCTATACAGTTCTGATTCTTTTTACACCGTATTTCTGGAGAAAAAAATAGATCCCCTCTAACTCCCCCCGAACAGGGAGGAATATAAAAAAACATGTTCAAAGTTGATTTCGGGGAATTCTGGGGGTCCCGTGAAAGAATATGAGTATTCACATAAGAAAGTGCTGTAGTAAATAAGCTTATAATCCTGTATTCTTTTAATATGTCTACAGAATATAATTTTTTTGCTAATACACCTCTCAATATAGAGGATTTACTCGTTAAAGAGCTCCAGAGTTTCGGAGCCGGTAACATTAAACAGGTCAAAGCCGGGGCTCATTTTACAGGAAGCCTGGAAACCGCATACCGTGTCTGTCTCTGGTCCCGAACGGCCAACAGAGTTTTGTTTCCCATTAAAGAATTCACCACAGAATCAAAAGACCAATTATACAGCTGTATAAAACTGATCAAATGGGAAAATATTATATCTCCCGAGGATACTTTTGCCATTTCTGCCAAAGTATCGCAATCAGAAATACATAATGAGAGATTTGCCGCACTGGTCACAAAGGACGCCCTTGTTGACTATTTTCGTGATCTTACCGGGAAGCGGCCCGATGTTGAAAAAAATCAACCGAAAGTGCATCTCAACCTCCATATACATAAAAACCAGGCTACTATTTCTCTGGATTTATCGGGAGACAGTCTTCACAGAAGAGGATATCGCCTGGAAGGCAGTTCCGCTTCACTGAAAGAGAATACGGCGGCTGCTATCTTATATCGATCGGACTGGGAGGATATTTCCCGTTCTGGAGGGGCATTCCTCGATCCCATGTGCGGAGGAGCGACACTTCCCATCGAAGCGGCTTTAATGGCCGGAGACATTGCTCCCGGTCTTTACAGATCGTATTACGGATTCTACGGCTGGCTTAAACACGATGCTGATTTATGGGAGGAACTTTGGGACGAAGCTGAAGAGCGGAAAGAGAAAGGCCTGAAAAATATACCGCCTATTACCGGTTATGACCAGGACGGCAGGGTTATTGCCAGGGCTTTTGAAAATATAAAAAGGGCTGGTCTTTCAGGTATAGTTCATGTGGAAAAAAGAGAACTTTCAGATCTGAGAAAAAATGATACCTGGACTGTTCCGGGATTGATAACGGTCAATCCTCCCTATGGAGAGAGATTGGGTGAGATTGAAAATCTCAGATCACTTTACAGAAGTATGGGAGATCTTTTTAAAGAGCGTTTTCCACTCTGGAAAGTGACCATGATTACCAGCAGTGCTGAACTTTCCAAAAGCACAGGTTTGAGAGCTGATAAGATCAATACTATCTATAATGGTCCCATAAAGTGCATCTTAGCCAGATTTTCTCTGGCTGCAGAGAGCCCGGAAGAAAAAGCATTTCACGAGAGAGATTCCAGGCCTCTGGAAGAGAGAATTGATCCGGCCACAATGGCATTTGTCAACAGAGTAAAAAAGAGAAAAAAACATCTTGATAAATGGGCAAAGCGATCAGAGATAAGTTCTTATAGGATTTATGATGCAGACTTACCCGATTATAATGTTGCTGTAGATCTATATGAAAATAAGTGGGTTTTAGTTCAGGAGTATGCACCTCCTAAAGATATAGAACCGGAACTGGCTGATAAGAGGATTAAGGACATAATGAAAGTTCTTCCTGAAGTGATTCAAGTAGACCGGTCTTCGATATACTTAAAAACAAGAAGAAAGCAAAGCGGTAAATCCCAATACTCCAG
>JAEINM010000123.1 GCA_016342385.1 Spirochaetaceae bacterium
AATGGCTTTATCTCCTTCAAAGGTAACGGCATATTTTTTCCCGTTAACAGAAACAGTGTATCCGTCTCCAGTTACGGATGAGCTGGAAATTTCTTTTTCAATTTTCCGGATATTCTGTACAGCTTTTCCCTGAAGAAAAGTAATCCCTTTATCTTTACAGGTCGCTGCAATAAAAACATTTTCATCAGTTATTTCAAGATCATTTTTAATCAGAACCATTTCTGCGGCCTTGATTCCCAGGTTGGGATTATTGTCATTTATTTCCTGAACCGTTTTAGTTGTCGGTTCCAGTTTTAACTGCTGACTGGCAATCTTTATAATATCCGGATCGGGAGCAATAGGAGTTTTTCCGAAATATCCTAGGACCATTTTTCCGTAACCTTCGGCTATTTTCTGCCAGTTGCCGAACATGGTATTATTGTAGGCCTGCTGGAAGTAGAACTGGGAGACAGGAGTTACCGATGTTCCGAATCCTCCTTTGGCAACAGCTTTACCCATATACTTTGTAATTTCTTCATATTTGTCCAGTAGATTGTTATCTCTTAGCATTTGAGTGTTTGCTGTCAGAGCTCCTCCCGGCATAGGAGAAAGAGGTATGGTCGGTTCTACTTTCTTCGCTTCGGGAGGCATAAAATAATCAGCCATACATTCTTTAAAGATTTCTTCCGCTTCAAAGATTTTTGCAGGATCAATTCCCAGATCCCACTCTGTCCCCTGAAGAGCATGATACATCGTCATTATATCGGGCTGACAGGTTCCTCCGGATACAGGTGACATGGAAAGGTCTATCTGATTAGCTCCGGCTTCCATGGCTGCTTTGTACTGAATAATGGAGATCCCCGCTGTTTCATGAGAATGGAATACAATCCTCACATCTTTTCCGAGTAATTTTCTGGCCTGATTGATTGTATCGTAGACTTTATGAGGAACCGATGTTCCTGAGGCATCTTTGAAACAGACAGAATCAAAAGGGATATTCGCATCGAGTATATTTTTTAGAGTCTGGATATAAAATTCCGGCGTATGAGCTCCCACACATCCCGGAGGAAGTTCCATCATGGTGACACAAACCTCATGTTTTAGTCCTGCGTCGACAATACACTGACCCGAATAGATAAGATTGTTGACATCATTGAGGGCATCGAAGTTCCTTATGGTTGAAATCCCATGCTTTTTAAATAGTTTTGCATGAAGGTTAATGATATCACTGGGTTGTGAGTCGAGTCCTACGACATTGACTCCTCTGGCCAGAGTCTGAAGATTGGCATCGGGTCCCGCAGCTGTCCTGAACTGATCCATCATGTCAAAAGCATCTTCATTGCAATAGAAATAGAGGGATTGAAATCGTGCCCCGCCACCTGCTTCGAAATGATTGATACCAGCTGCTTTTGCCGCTTCAACTGCGGGCAGGAAGTCCTTCGTTAAGACCCGCGCTCCATATACGGACTGGAATCCGTCACGGAAGGCCGTCGTCATAAATTCAATTCGTTTTTTCATATGTAAACCCTCTTAAAATTATATATAAAGAAAAATAATTTCCCCTCAGGAGAAAATCATTTTTCAAGTATATAATTAATAAATATTTTTGTAACTATTAGAAGAGCAAAGTTTTTTTTAATAAATAATTATAGAATATTCAATTGTTGATTTTTTAGTTAATTGACATGTATTTACTTGAGAATTTTCTATATAATATTATTTTGTGTAATCTCATTAGATTAATTAGGAAATATAATACATGCCTTTTAAAATAAATACAGATAAAGACCAGGCGGGATTTGTTTTTGAATATGTTATGAATGATCCCTATGGTCTAAGAATCTATACTTTAAAAAATGGATTAAAAGTTTATCTCAGCAAAAATAATGAGAAACCCCGCATTAAGTCAAGAATCATTGTTCGAGCGGGATCTGTGAATGATCCGGAAGATTCTACTGGTATGGCTCATTATCTTGAGCACATGATGTTCAAAGGTACGAGTTCTATTGGTGCCTTAGATTATGAAAATGAAAAAATACAGTTAAATGAATTGTCTGATCTCTATGAAGATTTAAACAGGGCAGAATCTGAAAAGGAAAAAAATGAAATACTAGAGAAGATTGATATTCTTTCTGTCAGTCTCTCTACTAAAGCCATACCCGGAGAACTCGATCGAATCTACACTCATATCGGAGCCCGTTATACTAACGCCTATACTGGTTTTGAAGAGACCGTTTATAAGAATGATATTCCCAATGGGGAACTGGAAAGATGGCTGGAAATTGAAAAAGACCGATTTACCAATTCTATACTCCGTTTTTTTCCAACGGAACTTGAAGTCGTATACGAAGAGTATAACCAGGAACAGGATGATGATTTCCAGAAAGTGAGTAATCTTCTCATGTCTTCTCTATTTCCAGAACACCCTTATGGCAGCCGGACTATTCTGGGTAAGGGAGAACACCTGAAAAAGCCTTCTTTAAAAAAACTGAAGGAGTTTCAGGAAAAATGGTATGTTCCATCAAATATGGCGATCGCAATTTCCGGGGATCTGCAGTTTGATAAGACAATAGATCTCATCAACCGGATCTGGGGAGATATTCCCCCGGGAACAATACCGGATCTGGAAAAAATAACTGAAGAAGAAATACATGGTCCGATTAAAAAAACAATATATGGTCCCGATGCCTCTTTTTCCACAATCGGTTATCGCTTTGATGGTGTGGGATCTGAAGATGAGCTATATCTCATTCTCATCGATATGATGCTGAGCAACAGTCAGGCGGGATTATTTGATCTGAATCTTGTTCAGAACCAGAAACTCCTTGAGGCGGGAACCTCTTTTTCCTCCTGTCGCGATTACAGCTGGTTTCTCATGTATGGTCTACCGCGAAACAATCAGACGCTGGATAATGTGGCGGTATTGCTTCTCGAACAGATCGAGAAGCTGAAACAGGGCGATTTTGAAGACTGGATGATTGATTCGGTGGCAAATTACTTTGAAATTTCGAGGATTCAGGATCTAGAATCAAATATGATTGCCGATACTTTTTCCGATATTTTTATTTCCCGAATGGGGTGGGATACTTTTTTAAACAGGATTGAAAATATCCGTTCTATCAATAAAGAAAATCTGGTTAATTTTGTCAGGACAAAATTCAAAGATAATTTTGTATTAATTCAGAAGAAAAAGGGAAAGGAAAAAATTCCGGAATTAATGGAAAAACCCAGCTTGTCTCCTTTAAAAATACAATATGGTGAAGAATCTGATTTCTATAAAAAACTCAAAAATCAAAAATCTGTGAGAATCAGACCGGAATTCGTTGATTTTGACAAAGCGATCATTAAAAAAACAACATCACAGGGCCTGATAATCAATACTATTGAAAATAAAGCCAATGATCTGTTCGAATTTCAGTACATTTTTGATATTGGTAGAAACCATAGTAAAAAACTGGCTTTGGCTGCGGCTTATTTGAATTATATTGGAACATCGCTTTACTCTCCTTCGAGACTGCAGCAGGAATGTTTTCGTCTTGGTCTGGAAATGGGAGTTAATACAGACTCCAATAGAACCTATATTTTTCTTTTCGGCCGGGACCGCTATTTTGAGAAAGGTGTTGATTTACTGGAACACCTCATATCCCGGGCAAAAGCCGATAAAAAAATCTATAAGAAGTTTATTAAAGGGATATTGAAAAAGAGGAAAGATGCTAAATTAAGTAAGAGGACTATTTTAAATGGTGCAATGTATGCCTGGGGGAAATACGGTTCTGATTCCCCTTTTACCGATATATTATCCGCTTCTGAATTAAAAAGTATTTCACCATTTGAACTTACTTCGATTATTAAGGATTTCTATCGTTATAAACACCGTGTTTTTTATTATGGACCTCGGAAATGCCGGAATATAGACGCCATAGTCGAGCAGAGGCACCGTATGAATAATCTTCCCGATTCCCCACCTAAAGAGAAACTCTATAAAGAACTGGAATCTCATACTAACAGAGTCTTTTTTGTCAATTACGATATGGCCCAGGCAGAGGTTCTTCTTATCTCTAAGCAGAGAAAATTTCAGGAAGAACTTATAGCCATGGCTTATGTTTTTAATGAGTTTTATGGAAGTGGTATGAACTCCATTGTTTTCCAGGAAATCCGCGAAGCCCGTGGGTTGGCCTATTCGGCCTATTCCGCGTTTACAACTCCGGGACGACTGGACAAGTCCCATTATATCCATGCGTTTATAGGAACTCAGGTTAATAAACTGGAAGATGCCCTTGGCGCGATGTTCGGATTGATGAATGATATTCCAGAAGCGGAGATCTCATTTGAAGCAGCCAAGGAATCGATCCTGAAAAACCTGGAGACAGAAAGAATAATGAACAATGAGTTATTCTGGACATATCTGGAGAATAACGATATCGGCATCCATCATGACTATAGAGAAGATTTATACAACAGAATAAAGAGAATGACTTTTGAAGAAGTGAAAGATTTTTTTGCCAGTAATATCAAAGGGAAGAAATTCACTGTATTAGTTCTGGGAAATCGCAAGGAGATCGATTTTGAATCTCTTGAAAACTATGGGGAAGTGACGGAATTAAAGTTGAAGGATATCTTCAATTATTAAAAAAAAAAAAAATGGATCTGAAAGAGTTGTTAGTATATGTCCTTCGTTGACATATATAACAAATAATTAAGATAATAAGTTTATTAGTAAAAAAATATAGATTAGAGATAATCGGTTTATGAAGGTGTTGTAATGAGTTTTTTTCAAAAGGGGCTGCAGAACAATGTAGATAACGATGGCTACAGTCTTTCTCTCGCCGGGATGGGGATTGTTTTTTTTGCCCTTGCTTTTATTGCCCTGATAATAAAAGTTCTCCCTTTTTTTCTTTTCTTGCTCGATAAAATAGTACCGGAGAAGATCGCTGAGCCTGTGGGACAGGCCAGGAGAAAATCTGATGATGGTGCTGTTATCGCCGCTATCGCAGGTGCGATATACAAAAAGAAAAAGAAATTAGGGTGATAGGTAGAAAATATGGATATGTTTCAGAGTTTTATGTCGTCTACGGGATTTGCCCAGATTACAATACAAAATGTAATTATGATCGCAATCGGAATTACATTTATTACATTAGCTATTGCAAAACATTATGAACCTTTACTCCTTCTTCCCATCGGTTTCGGGATTATTATCGGTAACATTCCCTTTGTAGCCAATATGGCCATGGGGGTCTACGACAGCGGATCCGTACTGAGTTTCATCTATTTTGGAGTCAGTAAAGGTGTGTTTCCCCCTATTATTTTCATGGGAATCGGTGCCATGACAGATTTTTCCTATATGCTGTCCAATCCCAAGCTGATTCTCCTCGGAGGTGCGGCCCAGATGGGTATATTCCTGACTATTGTCGGGGCTATGTTTCTGGGTTTTACCGGAGCTGAGGCGGGGGCTATTGGAATTATCGGCGGTGCCGATGGACCCACATCAATATTCCTTTCTTCCAAGCTGGCGCCTCATTTATTAGGGGCAATAGCTATCGCCGCTTACTCTTATATGGCTTTGGTTCCGGTAATTCAACCTCCTATAATGAAGTTACTGACAACCAAAAAAGAGCGGTTGATTAAAATGGCTCCTCCCCGGATTGTCTCTAAAAGAGAGAAAATCTTTTTCCCTATTATTGCCTTCATAGTTTGTGCCCTTATTGTGCCGGGAGCGTTAACTCTGTTGGGAATGTTGTTTTTCGGAAACCTTTTAAAAGAGAGTTTTGTGACAGAAAGACTGGCGGAAACAGCCCGAACATCATTAATTGATATCATTACAATTTTACTCGGTGTCTCTGTCGGGGCCAGTACACAGGCTGTCAGAATGGTTGAAGTTGGAGGTGTCATGGTCAATAAGGGGTTCCTGACTCCCCAGTCACTTATGATTTTCGGTCTAGGGGCCTTTTCTTTTTGTATAGCCACAGCAGCCGGTGTTCTTTTTGCCAAACTTATGAATCTTTTCCTCAAGGTTAAGATTAATCCTCTTGTAGGAGCTGCCGGGGTTTCAGCCGTTCCCGACTCAGCTCGAGTTGTTCAGATGGTCGGTCAGAAAGAAGATCCTAACAATCACCTTCTCATGCACGCTATGGCACCGAATGTTGCCGGTGTTATCGGAAGTGCGATTGCAGCTGGTATTCTCTGGTCTGTACTCGTACCCTAATAAGTAGACACGCGATGGAGACGAGCTGTAGCACGTCTCTACGCGCATCTCTACGATGGAAAACCCGCCTCAATACAGGGATAAATTGTCCGCTCTATATCTTTTCTGTCGAACTCTCTGATAATTCCAATGTCGGGAGCGATTGTAATTCTATCTGAATAAAAATTGATTTGATCACTGATTCTGTTTATCATTGATCCCATATCCATTTTGAAATAATCGAGTAACACAGAATCATATCCTCTCCTATTCATATATTATTATCGGTATTTCAGATCATGAACACCCAGGATTCTAATTCAGTGATTTGTCTTTACAAGCAGGCCGATTTATTTCACATTTTATAATTGAGGAATGACTATGATATTCACACCTTTTAAAATTGCAGATCTGGAATTAATGAACAGGATTATCAGAGCCGGATGTTTTGAGGGTCTGTGCCATGGTGGAAATGTCACGGATCAATTGATAGAGCACCATAGAAGAGTTGTCGCCGGTGGAGCCGCCATGACGACAGTAGCCTACTGCTCCGTCAGTTACGATGGCCGGGCATTTGACCATGAGATGTGGATGCGGGAGGAGATTCTCCCCGATCTGAAACGGCTGACTCATATGGTTCACAAAGAAGGGGCTGCTGTTTCCATCCAATTGAGTCATTGCGGTTTCTTTGCCGATCCCTCAGTTATTGGAAAAAAGCCTGTGGGTTCATCGAAGAAATTCTGTACATTTCGTATGTCTACATGTACATCCATGACTGAAGATGAGATCAATGAGAAAGTAGAGGACTTTGTCCGCTCTGCTAAAATGTCCAGAGAGGCGGGGTTTGATGCCGTGGAACTCCACAGTGGTCATGGATACCTTTTGAGTCAGTTTCTATCGCCATGGACTAATAAACGCAAAGACAGATATGGCGGAT
Organism: Spirochaetaceae bacterium; assembly: GCA_016342385.1. GTDB lineage: Bacteria > Spirochaetota > Spirochaetia > DSM-2461 > DSM-2461 > Spirochaeta_F. Next base: position 7,101 of record JAEINM010000123.1, read on the forward strand.
CTCTTGAAAACAGAATAAGATTTCCCGCAATGGTCATTCGAGCAGTCAGGGCGGCTCTGGGGCCGGGGTTTCCCATATTTGTTAAGATGAATCAGAGTGACGGTTTTAAAGGGGGGCTTCAAATTGAAGAGGCTGTCGAAGTGGCCCGGTCATTTGAACGGGAGGGCGCGAGTGCTCTGATTCCCAGCTGTGGCTTTACCGCCAGAACTCCCCTGTTCATGATGAGAGGCCATGTTCCCTTCAGGGAAATGGCGGCTAATCAGAAAAGCCTGATAAGGCGGATCGGTTTGGTTTTGTTCGGAAAATTCATGGTTCAGAGGTATGCCTTTAAGAATCTGTTTCTATTGGATGGGGCCCAAAAAATCCAGGAGGCAGTGGATATTCCCGTTGTCTATATCGGCGGCGTGTTATCAAAGTCCGATTGTGAACAGCTGCTGAAAAAAGGATTTCCTTTTATGCAGGTGGGGAGAGCTATAGTGCAGAATCCCGAATTTGTGAATAGTATGAAAGATAATGGTGAAATCCGGTCGGAATGTGATCACTGCAACCGCTGTATTGCCGCCATGGATGGCGGAGGGGTGTACTGTGTTTCTGAGCAGAAGGGGTATGTAAAATGAAAAAAGGGCATTCGTAGAGGCAGGGCATACGTAGAGGCAGGGCATGCCCTGCCTCTACGGGGTTATTCGGTTTCAGGATACAGAATAATTTCCATGCGATTCACATCGCTCAGATATTTATCCGCTGCATAAACGATATCTTCAGAAGTCAGGGATTCATACATCTCTTTTTTGTTGATGATTGTTTCTCTGTCATAGTCATAGTACCAGACATTTTCCATCTGACTGAGCCACCAGCTGTTTTGCTCTAATGATTCCTCATAACCGACCAGCTGGGCTTCTCTGACATCCATTACAATCTGCTGGTCAATGATCCCCTTTCGAATATCTTCTATCTGGGAGATAACAAGGTTCTTCAGTTCTTCAGTTCTCATGGGATCGCAGCTGAAGGTAAATCGGAAATTATAATCTTCTACAGGGTATTTTGCCGGTGAAAAGCGGATCCCTATTCCGTAGACTCCACTGGCTTCCTCCCTTACGACTTTCGTCAGTTGTGTCTGTAGAACCGATTCGAGGGAGATCATTTTATAGAGCTCTTCTCTGGACCAGTCAAAATCCCCGCTGTAAACAAGAGATACAGTGCTGACAGGCTCTATACCGGCATACAGCGATTCGGATATCTGTCCGCCCGGATATCTGATCTCTCTATCTATCCAGCTCTCTTCTCTTCCAGAGGCAGGTAATCCCCCGATATATGTTTTTATAAGAGGTTCAATTGTTTCCAGATTGAAGCTTCCTGTGAAGATAAAAGTAAAATCACTAAAATCGGAAAACCGGTCGGCATATATGGTAAGGGAGGAATTCAGGTCGACTTCTTTTATCAATTCTGTTGTTAGAGGACGGGTGCGGAAATGATAGTCGGTCATGGTTCCGGTCAATAAGTCAGAATACTGCTGCTTCGGATCGGAATCGCGGTTTATTAAAGAGTCTTCCAGCCGTCTCATAAAAGAATTCCAGGCCGTTTCATCCTTTCGGGGACTTGTAGCGGTCAGGTAGAGTAGTTGAAACATAGTCTCCAGGTCTCCCGGTCTTGAAGATCCGCGGAATCCCTCTTTCAGGTCTCCTATATAGGGTGAAATATTCACCTGTTTTCCGGCCATCTTTTTTTCAAGTTCCACATTGGAAAAGTCACCTACACCATTTGTCGAGATGACTGTGGTGGCAAACAGTGCCGAGACATAATCTTCGTCATCAATCAGAGATGTTCCTCCTTCGCTGAATGCTGTGAAGAGAATTTCATCTTTTTTAAAATCTGTCGGTTTTAAAACCACTTTTATTCCATTGGAGAAGGTCCATTCGGTAATTCCGGTTGTCTCATTATATTTTCTCTCTGATATTTCCGAGCCTTCAGGGATTTCACTCAAGAGGTCTCTATCGTTAAAATCATCTTCATAGGCTTTTAATTCCCTATTTTTGACAGATTTCAGCAGATTGAGAAGAGAATCTTCTGTGGGCATAGGCAGGTTTTCTTTTTTCGGTGCCGTAATTAGAACGACTCTGTTTTCTTCGGTTAGAAGATCCTCTGATATTTCCCGTATATCCTCCATGGTGATTACCGGTAGAATTTTATTGTAGAGTTCCCATTCATATTCAATGCTGGGCACCGGCATTCCATTGAGAAAGGCGTTGACCATATCATTGGCGAAATAAATAGATTCCATGTTGTTTCTCTCGTTGTAATATCGCTCGATTCTGCTGGCCAGTTCTCTTTTGGCTCTATCCAGTTCTCCTTCGGTAAATCCGAACTGCTCCGCTTTTGCCGCTTCTATCAGAAGACTTTCCAGACTGCTTTCCAGTTCACCTTCTGCTGTCAGAGCTCCTATTGAGCTGAAGTTTACAGCTTTTGCGTAGGATGATGAGTAGGCAAACCCCTGAATAAAGGGTGGGTTTTCTCCCCGGGCCAGTTCATTGAGCCTGGTATTGAGCATGTTGTAGTAAAGCATTTCTGCTGTTTTCCCTATGTAGTCCGAAGGGACCCGGATTTTTTCCTGTTTATACTTATTAATTAACTCTATTAGAGAGGATGTTGCTTCAACATCACTCTGGATGGAGAATAGGGTCTCATCGTGATGGGGAACGTCTACTTCTGTTCTTTCCCGGCTGACAGCCGGATTTTTTATTCCGGAGAAATCTCGTATAATAATCTCTTCTATTTCCCGGGCATCAAAGTCCCCCACAGCAATAACAGCCATCAGGTCCGGTCTGTACCAGTCATTATAGAAGCGCGTTAAGCTGTCGTAATGAAAATTTTCCAGAATGACTTTTTTCCCTATGGGGAGTCGGAATCCATATTGGGAGTTTTTAAAGAGAATGGGAAATGTTTTATCCATCATTCTGGCCTGGGCTCCCCGTCCCAGAC
>JAEINM010000124.1 GCA_016342385.1 Spirochaetaceae bacterium
TGAGGATTCATACGATATCATACCCATATCTACAGAAGACCGGTTTCTATCTCTTCTGCCCTTAGCTCATACTTATGAATGTACTTTGGGATTATTGTTCCCTTTCAAAAACGGATCTACTATTACTTATATAGAAGGAGCACCCACTCCCCGGATTCTAATGGATGCTCTGGCTAAAGTACAACCGACCATGCTGCTTTCGGTACCTTTGCTAATTGAAAAAATATACAGAACAAAAGTCGCAGCTAAATTTAATTCAAAAAAAGTACTGTCAATTTTGTATTCTCTGGCGCCTTTCAGAATCCTGTTGAACAGAATCGCCGGAAAAAAACTACTGGAAGCTTTTGGTGGTCGTCTGAGGTTTTTCGGGGTCGGTGGAGCACCTTTGGCTCCCGATGTTGAGATGTTTCTGAGAGACAGTCACTTTCCCTATTCCATAGGCTATGGACTGACTGAAACATCACCTCTTCTGGCTGGTGATAATCCTTCAATTCAAAAATTCAGATCTACTGGGAATCCTGTTACTCATGGTAAGCTGAGAATTGATTCATTAGACCCGGAAAATACAGTCGGAGAAATTCAGGCCTGGGGCCCCAATATTATGAAAGGGTATTTTAAAGATCCTGAAAAGACGGCTGAAGCCTTTACAGAAGACGGTTGGTTTAAAACAGGTGATCTGGGGACTATTTCCAGAGAGGGAAGATTATTCATTCGTGGAAGAGAGAAAAATCTGATTCTCGGATCCAATGGGGAAAATATCTATCCCGAAGAGATTGAATCTATATTGAATGAGAATGAATATGTCGCTGAATCGATAATTATGGAGATGGGAAAAGAGATTGTCGCCATGATTTATCTCAATGCCGATAAGCTTGCTCAGGAAATAAAGAATCTGAAGTTGCCTGTTCATAAGGTCGAAGAATATAAGAATTCGCTTCTCGAGAAGATCAGGAATGAAGCCAATAAGAATCTCAATAGACAAGCACGGCTCAGTAAGACTATAGAGCATGAATCCCCCTTTGAAAAAACACCCTCCATGAAGATTAAACGCTTTCTTTACCACAAAAAAAGTAGATGAGGTAAAAAAAACCATAGATAATGGTAGAAAAAACCTGGCCCTTAGGGGAAATCGGGTAATTGTCTCATTTTATGTGATCTATAAAGCTGGCACAGTTGTTGCTTTATTATAGGTAAGCAATAAAAAAGAGAGGTTACAAATATGAAAGTTTATAGATCAAGAGAAGGTAAATTATTTGGAGTATGTCAGGGATTGGCAGATGCGACAGGCTATTCAGTTCGGTATATTAGAATTGCGACAGTTCTCGTTGCTTTCTTTACGGTCGGATGGGCATTGGCCGCCTATATTGCCGCAGCGATATTTCTTCCTGTAAAAAGGCCGGAAGGGTATGAATCCAAAGGATTCAAAGAGAACTTTGAAGATTTAAGAGAAGACGCGGAAGAGTTTGTCAAGCGTGAATACAGTGATTTAAAAAAGGCTGGTGCCGAAGCTGGAGAGGCTAGAAAAGAGAGAAAAACCGAAGCAAAAAAAGACAGCAAAATCGATCCTGAAAAGGCTTGATTTGATTATATATGGCACGGTCCACCCAGGCTGGGTGGACTTTTTTTTATTCAAATCTTGACAATTTACCTGTCCTGCTTTATTTTAAATTGCGTGGATGCGCATTTGTGCAACTAGAAAGTCGGGGAGTGAAGTTTGGTCGTTAAGGTCGCCTACTATGAATTATTTGAAATGTTCCTGGCTCTAAGGCAGTATTTCTCAAATAAGCGCTTTAAACCCTTTAATAGCTCAATGAATTTCTTTGCAGAAAATCTATCTCCCAATCAGAAGGAATCCATTTATTCCTATGGTATTTTAACGAATGGGTATCTGTCGGCTTTAAAAAATCTTCTGAAAATAAAATTATCCGACTCTGGCTCCGATGATACTCATATTCTGGAGATCCTGAAAAATCCTCATTGTCTGTTTTTATCCGAGGATGATCCGATCAATGACGAACAGATCCTGAGTGATTTTCACGCTCTCCTGGGGTTCTATCAGAGTGAAGAGCACCTATCTTCTTCAATCATTAGTACCGTTTCGACTTTATGGAGAGATGTTTTCTCCTCTATTAAAGCCCAGTATTCCCGGGATATCTTTGAAAAGACTAAAATTATAAGTGATGCACTACTGGAAAATGATGCTATAAGCTATCTTTCCACACTGTCCGACCGGTTCTATGTGGAAAAAGGAGTTGTCCATTTCAGAATTAAACCTGAATTTTGTATCTCAATCGATGAGATTGAGAATATCATTATTATGCCCTCTGTTTTTTCCAGTAGAAATCTGACTTTCTGGTATGAAGGGAAAAATCTTCTCTTTTTTATCTCTCTTGAAGCTCATAGGAAAAAGGAATTTGAACCATCGGATATGCTTTTACTAATGACCTCTTCTTTAAATGATAGAAGCCGCTTGAAAATACTGAAACTCTTATTCGGTAAAAACTGCACAGCTGGTGAACTTGCTCATTCTCTTCGGCTCAATCCATCTACAGTTTCAAGGCATTTAAAAGTGTTTAAAGATGCAGGATTTATCAATATTTTCTCAAATGACAGAAAAAAAATTATTTACGCCATTAATAAAGCTGAGATTGATAAGTTTTTGGATAAACTAAATCAGTATTTGACGGACCAGGAGTGAATATTTGATAAGAAAAATAGAAGAACTTTCCATGAATGCTTTTCCATCATTGGATACGGTATTTTATGACGGCTGGGTAATCCGTATGTCCGATGGAAAATCAAAGAGAGTTAATTCCGTGTATTCTCTTTACCCCTCGACAATCCCTCTGGAGGTAAAAGTTGCTCATTGTGAAGGTGTATATAAGAGTAACCGGCTGCGGAGAGTCTTTAAGCTGACGGATCAGGAGACCTGTTCCGGACTGGATGATTATCTGAGAAGCAGGCGATATAAAGAAGCGGGAAGAACCCATATTATGACTCTGGACCTCGGTTCTCTGAAATATCAATCAGATTTGAATTGCGAATATTTTAGCGACTTCACCAAAGACTGGTATAATGATCTCTGCCATGAGGAGAACCGTTCGGCAATTGATAAAAAAGTGATGGCAGAAGCCTGGAAAATGGTTATTCCTCCTCAGTGTTACATCTCATTGAGTATTCATGGCCGGAGAATTGCCTTCGGCAGAGGTGTCCTGGATGGTGGATTTATAGGAATTTATGGAGTTTTTGTCAGTGATGATTTGCGGGGGCAGGGGTATGGAGAGATAATCACTAAGGAATTGCTCCACTATGGACAAAAAAGAGGATGTTCTTCGGCTTACCTGCAGGTGGAGGTTGAGAACAGGAGGGCAATCAATCTCTATAAGAAGATCGGTTTTAAAGAGGAATATCAATACTGGTATCTACTTAAGGAAGTAGGGGACTCTTAAGAAAGTCTTTTCTTTACTAATTGAGATACAGGACTTATAATGCCTCATAAATTCTTTTACAGCAGGTTGAATACATGAACAGTTCTACAGGGCTCCCGGATCTTGACAATCTCCTTACCGGATTACTTCCCGGTGATAACATTGTCTGGCGAGTCGACTCTATTGAAGATTACAAGCTCTATGTCAATCTTTTATGTCGCAAACTTCTTCAGAAGGGTTCGACTCTGGTCTATTTCAGGTTCGCCGATCATGTCCCTCTCCTGGATGCTGAATCGGGAGTCCAAATAGTTGAAATTGATGCCCTGAAGGGTTTTGAGCACTTTATTGTTAGTATCCGCGAAGCTATTTCCAAAGTGGGAAAGCACGGGAATTACATCTTTGATTCAATGTCCGAACTTCCCAGCAGCTGCTACAGTGACAGGATGATCGGGAACTTCTTTAAGCTCATATGTCCTCATCTTCATTACCTGAAAGCCATATCCTATTTTTCATTTATGCGTTATAAACATTCTTTTCATGCAGAGCATCACATTTCTGAAACGACTCAGATTCTTCTTGATGTCTATTCAAATGGAGGAGTTCGGTATATAAAGCCATTTCAGGTAGAAGGGCGATTTTCGCGGCACATGTTCCGGCTTCATGAATACAGGGAAAACTCTCTGATACAAGTTATGGAGAGTCTGAATATTACAAAAGTCCTTTCTTCTGTTCCCTGGCCCGGATTGCGTTCTGCCAGTTACAGGATGATAGGAGCATGGGACCGGATGTTTATTCATGCCGAGGAGCTCCTTGAAGAATGTGTACGAAACGAACGTCCTCCTGAGAAAGCGGAAGAGATATTTCTTCGGCTTATCCCTATAGTTATATCCCGCGATAAAAAGGTTCTCGACATTGCAAAGGAATATTTTACCTTAAAAGATCTCATTTATATCTGGAAACGTATGATCGGAACCGGCTTTATCGGCGGGAAGTCCGTAGGGATGCTTCTAGTGCATGCTGTTCTGAGAAAAGAATCTCCCGAAATCTATGAAAAGCTCGAGAAACACGATTCTTTTTTTATAGGATCAGATGCCTTTTATTCATTCCTTGTCGAAAATGGCCTGTGGTGGGACAAGCAGAAACAGAAGGATCCCGAGAAGTATCTCGATAATATAGATGAAGCCCGGGAAAAAATAATGGAGGGATCTTTTCCTGATTATATAATGCAGCGCTTTGCTGATATGCTCGATTATTACGGTCAAGCTCCCATTATTGTCCGCTCTTCAAGTCTTCTGGAAGATGCTTTCGGAAACGCTTTCGCCGGGAAATATGATAGTGTTTTCTGCCCGAATCAGGGGACTCTTAAGGATCGTCTGGATAATCTGATGAATGCCATAAAGACTGTTTACGCCAGTGCTATGAGTCCCGAAGCTCTTTCTTACAGAAAATCCAGGGGAGTTCTTGGGGAAGATGAGCAGATGGCTCTTCTCGTACAGCGCGTGTCGGGAATTCCACGGGGACAATACTATTATCCACAGCTTTCCGGTGTTGGTTTTTCTTTTAATCCCTATGCCTGGAGTCGCGATATTGATCCCAAATCGGGTATGATCCGCCTGGTTTACGGCCTTGGAACAAGAGCCGTTGACCGGTCTGACAACGATTATACCCGTGTGGTGGCGTTAAATGCTCCGGAAAAACGGCCAGAATCCAACGATGAAGAGGTTAAGCGTTATTCTCAGAAAAAAGTTGATCTTCTTGATCTCGATAAGAATTCCTTTATAAATACGAATTTTGAATCTATTGTCAATCTTGAGACACACCTCGATTTATTCGGAACCCGTGACCTCCAGGCCGAACGCTATTATCGGGAAAAGGGCATTACCGGTAAGACCAACTGGACTCTGACTTTTGATAAGCTGTTAAAGACGACAGATTTTGTCGTCACTATGCGTAGTATTCTCGATATTGTTAAAGCGACTTATGGATCAAATGTTGATCTGGAGTTCACCTGTAATTTTTATGAACCCGATGCCTATAAAATTTGCCTTGTCCAATGTCGTCCTTTTCAGGTTGATGAGCATGATATTATGGACGTCCATATACCGGAGATAACTAATGAAAGTGTTCTTCTTAAAGCGCAAGGTGCTGTTGTCGGTCGAAGCAGTCCTGTGGGTATCGGAAGTCTCATTTATGTAGATCCTGTTACTTATGGCCAGCTTTCCGATAGTAAGCGCTATACAGTCGCCCGTATTATCGGGGAGATTTTCAGGCTGGAAAATCGGAACTGGAGAACAGTATTGCTGGGTCCCGGAAGGTGGGGGACAAGCACTCCCTCGCTCGGTGTACCTGTCACCTTTGCGGAGATCCGCGGTGCTTATGCCATTTGTGAGATAGACTCAATGCATGAAGGACTGATTCCAGACCTCTCTCTGGGGACTCACTTTTTTAATGAAATGGTTGAAACCGGTATGGTTTACCTGGGATATTTTAATGACAGGGAAGGTAATGCATTGAATAGAGAATTTCTGCTCAATTCTCAAAATGAGCTTGCGGAGCTCCTTCCTAAATACAAAGAGTGGGCCCATATCGTACATGTTATTGACTGTCAATTTGGTGGAAAGACATTTAGTTTGGTTGCCGATCCTGTCGACCAGGTTGGATTGATTTACCTGACGTAGAGAGGGGAGACGGGACTCCCGTCTCCCTCATCCTTTACACCAGCCCCTGATCAAGCATGGCGTTGGCCACTTTAACAAAACCGGCAATGTTGGCTCCAAGGACATAGTTGCCCTCTTCACCATACTCTTTGGCGGCGTCAAAAGCGGCGTCATGAACACTTTTCATAATATTTTTTAATCGCGTATCAACTTCTTCTCTGGTCCAGGATAACCTGGCAGAATTCTGGCTCATTTCGAGTCCTGATGTCGCCACACCACCGGCATTGGCGGCCTTTCCCGGACCATATAGAATTTTCGCCTTAATAAATTTTTCTACACCTTCAGGTGTCGTCGGCATATTTGCCCCTTCTGAAATAACGAAACATCCGTTATCGAGAAGTTTTTGAGCATCATCGGCATCTATTTCATTCTGAGTGGCACTTGGGAACGCAGCGTCGCATTTAACTCCCCATGGTCTTTCGTCTTTATAGAATTTAACACCGAATTCTTTGGCGTATTCTTCAATTCGACCTCTTCTGACATTTTTCAATTCTAAGACAAATTCCAGTTTTTGAGCATCAATGCCATCGGGATCATATATGTACCCCGATGAATCTGAAAGGGTGACGACTGTAGCGCCAAGTTCATTGAGTTTTTCCACGGTGTACTGAGCTACATTTCCTGAACCGGAAACGACACACCTTTTCCCTTTAAATGAATCATTGCGTGTTTTCAGCATTTCTTCTGCGAAATAAACAGCTCCGTAACCTGTCGCCTCAGGACGAATGAGAGAACCACCCCATCCAAGACCTTTCCCTGTTAATATTCCAGTGAATTCGTTACGCAGTCGCTTGTACTGACCGAACATATAACCAATTTCTCTACCACCGACTCCGATGTCACCAGCAGGTACATCGGTATTCGCTCCAATATGACGGGAGAGTTCAGTCATGAAGGACTGGCAGAAACGCATAACTTCATTGTCAGATTTCCCTTTGGGATCAAAATCAGAACCACCTTTTCCTCCTCCCATTGGGAGTGTTGTCAGTGAATTCTTGAAAATTTGTTCGAAGGCAAGGAATTTTAAAACACCGAGGTTTACAGTCGGATGAAAGCGAAGACCTCCTTTGTAAGGGCCGATGGCACTGTTGAACTCAATTCTAAAACCTCGATTTACCTGAATATTTCCCTTATCATCGAACCAGGGAACTCTGAACATAAGAACCCGTTCCGGTTCTGTTATTCTTTCCAAAATTCGGGCTTTCTCATATTCGGGATGTCGTTCCATGACAGGGGCAAGAGATGTTAATACTTCGTCGACTGCCTGATGAAACTCCAGTTCTCCCGGATTTCTTTTTTTTACTAATTCGAATATATCTTTTGTATAAGACATTTTTCCCTCCAATATAACTTTATAAAATATTACAAATTAAACTTAGAAACAGATTATTAAATAGATCAACATCTCTTTTAGTATTAGGAATACCGATATAACGATACCACACCATAAGAATATATTATGCTTTGTATTACAAATGCTAATATAAAAAATTGACTGTATTAGTTAAAACGATATACTGTATAAGTTATACTAATACTGTGAAATCTTTAATTTAATATTTCTAATATGGAAATAGTAAGGGTGAAATTTTCAGTTGTCAATAAATTATTAATTATTAATTGAGAAATTATTCATGATTTTTTATTAATACTTAGTTTTTGAGAATATTTATTCCTTATTTATATCAAATATGAATAAATATACTTTTGTGGGGTTTTCGGTTTAAACATGACTGTATTTGTGTATATTTCTCTTACGTGATTAAAAGAAGGCTATTCAGATTCCTTTTTTAGGAACTCTATGAAGTCTATAGCTGTCTGATTGATTTTTTTCCCTCGTCTCCGAATAATAGCCATAGGGCGGACGAAATCATTATTTGTAAAAGGGACGCCCACAAGAGTTTTGTTTTTTCTTTCCTGTTCTATAGTCGGTTCCGGGAGGATTGTAATACCCGTCCCTATTTCAACAGCTCGCTTTATAGATTCGATATTATCAAATTCTAGAATTGTTTCGATATTTATCTCCCTCTGTTTAAGAAACCGGTCAATATGCTTCCGGATCTCCATATTTTTGCTGAATCCAATAAAGTTTTCACCCGAAACCTGCTGTGGGGCAATCAATTTTTGTCTCGATAAGCGATGATCAGGTGGACAGATAAGAATCATCTGCTCAACTTTCCAGTCACTAATTATTAGTTCCCTTTGCGGTTTAGGAAAAGATACAATCCCGAAATCAACTTCATCATTTAATACATTTTTATATACATCGTTATGGGGCAGATATTTTAAGTTAATTTCAGCTTTGGTATTTTGGCTTGTAAATATGCTTACAGAGTTTTTCATATATCTTAATCCAGCAGAATAAATAGAAGCCACTCTGACAACAGAACTCATTTCTTCCTGAGTTTTTTTCATTCTCGATTCAAGCTGCTGAAAATCATCAACTATATTTTTGCAGCCATCATGAAATATCTGACCTTCTTCTGTTAGTTTCCATGGTCTTTGAGACCGGTCAATTAGAAGTACATTCAGATGTTTTTCCAAATGATTAATTGTCTGGCTAACGGTTGACTGAGTTACACCATTGGTTTTTGCCGCTTTGGAAAAACTGGATAACTGGACAACATCACAAAATAATTTTAACGATTCAATTTGCATTTCTTTTGATATTTCTCCAAAATAAACATCGCATATACAATAGGCTTTGTCAAACTAATGATGTCTCTATCTGGAACTGCTGTTCAGAATTCCCTTTTCCGGGAATGGGGAATTATTTGATTTTCCTCTTTCTCTATGTAATAGTAGAATGATGTCTTACTATATTGATTTAAAATCCATTTCTCTTGAGGATCTGGAAAATATTCTCTTCTCAGCGGATCTTATTAAGAGCAGAATGATTCTCAAGGGGAATATCCATGACAATTTTCAGAAGTTAATAACTCTGGGGATCCGAGATACAGAAGATCTCTTCAATATTCTTAAAAATAAAACGAAACTACTCAAATTATCCGGAGAAAGTGGAATCTCTGTAGAATATCTGACTATTTTGATCAGGGAATTGAAGGGTTCCCGGCAGCCTCCCAATAAAATAAGAGATTTTCCCGGACTGCAGGAAAACCTTTGTAATGCACTTGAGAAACAGGGTATAAAAAATACTCAGCAGCTTTATGACAAAGTATTATCACCTTCAGCCAGATCGGAACTGGCTGAGCTTACTTCTCTTGATGAAACAACAATTCTCTATCTGACCAGGCTCTCAGATCTCTCCCGGATTCGCTGGGTTAATCACACTTTCGCTTATATGCTGCTGGAAGCGGGTTATGAATCTGCGCGGGAAGTCGCTGAAGCTGATATAGTAGTAATGCATGAGAAGGTTAATCGCATTAATAAGGAAAAGGGATTCTACAGAGGTCAAATCGGACTTCACGACATGAAACTGACCGTTGATGCGTCACAATTTTTTGAACAGGATATAGTCTATTGAGCAAATTACATGAAAGGAATATACACAGAGACAGGTATGACCTGGACGCACTGATAAAAGTGCTCCCGGAGTTGCAGGAATATACTATTAAAAATCCTTCCGGGGAAAAAACTATTGATTTTTCCGATCCCAAAGCGGTTCTTTCCCTTAATAAGGCTCTGCTGAAAAAATACTACAATGTGGAAAACTGGATGATCCCCAAAGGGTATTTATGCCCACCCATTCCCGGCCGTGCCGATTATATTCACTATGCCGCCGATCTGCTCGGGGAGATGAATAATGGAGACGTTCCCCGGGGGAAGAGGGTGAATGTCCTCGATGTGGGAACCGGTGCCAACTG